>JAFTFU010000065.1 GCA_017458285.1 Clostridia bacterium
AAATTTTAGAAATGGTGTGTGCATTAAAATAAAATTTCTGAAATAAAGACAGTAATTTACCCTTAAAATTTCAAAATACATGAAAAATAAATAAAAAGATATAAAAATAAAAAAGTTAAAAAATCCGAAATTAAAAATAATATTGAAAAACACCTTCAATTAGTATATTATATATTTGAAGAAAAAATATACGAAAGAAGGTGTTTATCAAAAAAACTAAAGTCTTTAATTTTATAAATAAAGTATACCACATAAAAGAAAAAATATAGTGCCTAATAAGTAAAGGAGAAAAAAGAGGCATAAAGTGTAATGGAACTTAAAAGATAGTATAAAATATAGCAGTAAAACGTTGACATAAAATGGAAAGTGTGATATACTAAAAACGTAAGTATATATTTTTTAATAAATAGGGGGGATTTTTATGAAGAAAACAAACAAACTATTATTAATTATTATTTTTATCAGTATTGCACTAATTTTAGTTGCAAGTACTAATGTAAACGCAGCAAATATTAAAACAGGAGATATAAACCAAGATGGAGAAGTAAACCAAGAAGATTTAAATTTGGTATATGACCATGTAAGAGGTGTAACACAATTAAATGAAGAACAAATGAAATTAGCAGATATAGTAAGTGACGGAAAAATAAATACAAGAGATTTATCAAAATTAAGTGTAATAATAAAAGCAAACGAGTTTGAAAAAGGTGATGTAAATCAAGATGGAAAAGTAAATAAAGAAGATTTAAATTTAATATGTAACTATATAATAGGTATAGGACAATTAAATGCAGTACAAAAAGAGATAGCAGATATAGTAAGTGACGGAAAAATAAATACAAGAGATTTATCAAAATTAAGTGTAATAATAAAAGCAAACGAGTTTGAAAAAGGTGATGTAAACCAAGATGGAAAATTAGATCAAGAAGATGTAAATTTGTTATATGATTATGTAAGAGGTGTAGCACAATTAAATGCTGTACAAAAAGAGATAGCAGATATAGTAAGTGATGGAAAAATAAATACAAGAGATGTATCAAAATTAAATGCAATAATAAAAAGCAAATAAGTTTGAAAAAGGTGATATAAAAACGGAACAATAAACGGAAAAGACATTATGATGATAAGTAGAAAAATAAAATATTTATTATAATATAAAAAAATTGAGAGGAAATTAAAATACCTCTCAATTTTTTTTAATAACTACTTGCCAACACAAAGTAGATATGTTAATATAATAAAAGAACTACTTGATAAAACAAAGTAGTGAATTATAAAAGGAATGGAGGAAGCTATGGATTACTCACAATTATTAAAAGGAATACTAGAAGGTTGCATATTAAGTATAATAGCACAAGAAGAAACTTATGGATATGAAATATTAAACAAGCTAGAAGAAAATGGATTTGAAAATTTAGGAGAAGGCACGTTATATCCAATACTAACAAGACTAGACAACAAAAAATTAATACAATGCAGGAAAGCGAAATCTCCATTTGGTCCAATAAGAAAATATTACTCAATAACTGAAGCAGGAAAAGAAAGCCTGAAAAGCTTTATAGAGTCATATAAAAAAATAGCGGACTCTGCAAATAATACATTATTCAAGGAGGAAAAGTAGATATGAAAGACACATATTCAATATATAAAGATAAATTAAAGGGAGAATATCAAGAAACATTTGAAAAAATAGACATTTACTGCAATTATTTAATGAAGAATTACAATGATGAAAAAAGAGAAGAAATAATGGCAGAAATTTTAGATACTTTCTTAAATGCACAAAATGATAAAAAACAAATAACAAAAATAACTGGAAACAATATAGAAAAATATTGCAAAAACGCATGCAAAGTTGAAAGTAAGAAAATGATTATAATAAAAATATTAACATTTTTCAAAAACATGGCAGAATACATGTTAATATTAACAATTTTTTATAAAATGTGTGGAATAGAAAGCAATATTATTACTATAATAGCATCATTCTTCCTAATATTACTAGCAAATAATATTGACAAAATTAGAATAAAACAATCAATTAATAATAAAAGAAAATCAAAAAAATCTAGCTTTGAATGGATAACATTTAAATGGTTATTTTCAATGATACTAATAGTTACAATAGGCACAGTAATTGTAAGCATTTTCGGTAAAAATATTGGTGGAAAAACCATACCAACAGTTTTGATACAAGAAATATGTTTAATATATATAGCCTTATATTATTTAATAATAAGAGACAATACACCAAAATATAAGAATATATCAGTAAAAGAAAATGTAAAAAAAGAGTTGCCAAATGTATATAAGAAAAAATTCGAAAAAAAATACAACAAGAGTTTAAAATCAGGAAAAAATGCTATTACTGAAAGCGAATTTATAGAAAGAGAAATAAAACGTTGTAAATCAAGTATAATTTTTTGTGAAAAAATTTCATGGATTTTACCAATTCTATTTACAATAGGTTTTGTATTTGGAGTAATAATAGACTTTAGAGAACAGACTAAGTTGGAAAATATTTTGATTGTTACTACTGTATTTTCTATAATTTTATTATCATATTTTCCATATAAAAAATTTATGATTAGCACTTTCAAGTTAAATTTGGAATTTTTAAATAAATGTAAAAAAGAGAATATTAAATGGGAAGATTGGAATAAAGTTATATTAAATTAAAATAAAATTTAAAAAAATGTAAAATGAGCTTGACATTATTAAAAATACGTAATATAATAAAGTAAAGCGAGCTTTACATTAATTTAAAGGAGAGTGATAGATTGAAAAACAAAGTTGAAGAATATAGAAACTTATTAAACGAAAGACAAGAAGATTTAGCCAATATTGTAGGCGTATCAAGGCAAACGATAATATCGATTGAAAAAGGAAAATATAATCCATCTATATTTTTAGCGTTTAAAATTGCTAAACATTTTGGAAAATCTATAGAAGAAATATTTATTTACGAGGAGGAAGGATAATGGAAAATAAAATAAGAAGAAAAAGAATTTTAAATATTATATATACAATAATTGCTATAATAGCCATTATTGTATCAAAGAAAATAAAAGGGTTAAGCGAAGACCAACAAAGTTATATAATAGGCTTTTGGGGAGGTGTATTAATAGCGAATATTGCATATTTAATTAAAAATACAGTATCATTAAAAAGCAAAGATTTAATAAGAAAACGTGAAATAGAATTAACAGACGAAAGATTAAAAAATATTTCTGAAAAGTCTATGGCTATCACTTTTAAAATAATTATAACAATAGAAGCTTTAGCAAGTATAGTATTGGGTGTTTTGAAGACCGAATATGGAATGTATTTAGCATTGATACTTTTAGGTGAAGTAATACTATATTGCATAATAAGCGCAATATTATCAAGAAAGATTTAAAAACAACGTATTGTATCAATATAGCATCAAGTGACTAAATTGAAAAAAAATTAAATAACTAAAAAATAAACTAAAATCCCCTAAAAAGCACAATATTGTGTGCAATAGGGGATTTTATATGCTATTAATCCAAAGATATCTTTTTTTAAAATAATACCTTCAAAATATTGATTTTTTCGACTAAAAATGATATAAAAATATGGAACTAAAATTTCAAAAATAATGTCTAAAAAATATATAACAAGTATAGAAAGAAAAGGGGAAATAAACATGAAAAAAAAGAGAAAATTATTTTGCGAATATGGTCCTATAGCATATCAAATATCATTATTTAAAGAAGCTAAAAAGAAAGATTTAAAAGACTTTAAAGCCGGAAGGAAATTTGCAAAAAAGAAAAATAAAGAAAATTTTGAATACATATGGAAGGGAGATGCAAAAGTACTACTAAGAAAATTACATGGAGTAGATATGCAATTACAAAAAAACAAAGTAGTAAATTTAGGGTTAGCAAGCAAAAAAATTGACGGAATAGTTGTAAATCCAGGGGAAGAATTTTCATTTTGGAATTTAGTAGGAAGTGCAACAAAAAGAAAAGGATACTTAGAGGGGTTAACAATAAGAAACAGTCAAACTAAAAAAGGAGTAGGTGGAGGACTATGCCAAATGGCAAATATGGTACATTGGTTAGTATTACATACACCACTTACTGTTACAGAATTACATCATCACACAGATGCATTATTTCCAGATGTAAAAAGAAGAGTACCATTTGGAACAGGAACATCAGTATGTTATAAAGCATTAGATTATAGATTTAAAAACACAACAAACACTCCTATTCAAATAAGAGTGTGGCTTGACGACACATTCCTTTATGGAGAAATAAGAAGTAATGAACCACTAAAACAAAAATATAAAATTGTTGAAGAAGACAACCACTATGCAAAAGATGAGGACGGAATTTTTTATAGAAACAGTAAAGTATATAGAATAATAACTGACAAAGACACAAACGAAGAAATAAAAAAAGAGCTAATTTTGGACAATCATTCTAAAGTTATGTATGACTATGATTTAATTCCAAAAGAAGAAATAAGAGCATAAGAAAAAAAGTTCACAACAAATTACATGACAAAACAAAAGGCAGGAATAAAAAAATGATTTTAGATGATATACTAAAAGTAATGAAACAAAAATCAGAAAGCAAAGCATATACAATAAACGAAAAAAGTTACACATATAAAGAATTATATAAATATGTGTGCAACATATATAAGTTTTTACTAAACGAAAACAAAGAAAAAAAGCCAGTTATAGTATATGGACATAAACAAATTTATATAAAAGCAACATTTATAGCGTGTTCAATGGCAGGAATGACATATGTGCCAGTAGATGAAAGTATGCCTGAAGAAAGGGTAAATCAAATAATAAATCAAATAGATTCAAAAATAATCATAGGAAAAAATGTTTCAAAAGAAAAAATAAATGAAATTATGCAAAATCCAAATTACGAAGAAATAAGAAAAATATACATGAAAGAAGACGACATATACTACATTATTTTTACATCAGGAAGTACAGGAGTTCCTAAGGGAGTAAAAGTAACATATAGCAATTTAAATTCATGTATAAATTGGCTAAAAACAATAATTAAAGGAAATACAGATGTAATATTAAATCAAGCAAATTTTTCGTTTGACCTATCAGTTGCGGACTTATACTTAAGCTTAGTAAATCGGAAGTGAGCATTTTTGCTTAGATGGACAAAGCAACTTTGATTTTAGTAAGAATTTTAAAAAGCTAGCAACAAGTAAAGCAAGAATGGCAGTTATGACGCCATCATTTGCAGATTTGCTAATGATAGATAAAGCATTTAACGAAGATTTAATGCCAGAACTAGAAACAATTCTTTTTTGCGGAGAAAAGCTATCGACTTCAACTGTTAGCAAATTATATTCAAGATTTAGCAATATAAAAATCATAAATACTTATGGACCAACAGAATGTACTTTTGCTGTAACGAGTTTTGAAGTACCAAGAAACAATAATTATGAAAATATACCTATTGGAATTTCTAAAAAAGATGTTAAAATATATATAGTTGATGAAAATATGAATAAATTATCAGAAGACCAAACAGGGGAAATTCTGATAGTTGGAAAAAGCGTTGCAGACGGATATTGTGGAAATGTAACGAAAAAGTCATTTATAGAGTATGAAGGACAAAAAGCATATCTAACAGGAGATTTAGGATATATTCATGATGGATTATTATATTATAAATGCAGAAAAGATAAACAAATAAAATACAAAGGATATAGAATTGAACTTTCAGATATAGAAAATAATTTGCAACAAATAAACTGTATAGAAAGGGCTGTAGTTACCACAAAAACAGGGAAAGACAACAAAATTTCAAACATCATAGCATTTGTTAAATTAAAAGAAGAAAACACAGTAGAAAATATAAGAAAAGAATTAAAATCAAAAATTCCAGATTACATGTGTCCTAAAATAAAAATAATTGAAGAAATACCACTAAATAAAAATGGAAAATGTGATGAGAAAAAATTACTGGAGGAATATTAAATGAAAAAAAGAATAATAGAAATAATTGAAAATTTAACTGAATTTAAAGGATTAGAAAAAAATCCCAAAATTGATTTAATTGAAGAAGATATTTTAGATTCATTATCTTTTATAGAATTAATTGCGGCTTTGGAAGATGAGTACAATATAGAAATCCAACCTACACAAGTTGATGCAGACTCATGGAGAAGTGTAGAAAATATCGCTAAGTTAGTTAAAAAGTTAGAAGAAAAATAGATTTTTCAAATAATTTGTGATACACTGTGTAAAATGGCAAACGGTTTAAGATTAGCAAGCGGCAAAACTTTTTAGATTTAAAAGGAAGGATAATCTAAATGAATACAATTTTTGAAAATGTAAGAAAAAAACTAATAGAAAATTCAGAAAAAAGTATAGCAGAATTTAATGCAAAATTAACTCCTAATATAGATTGTAATTCTATTTTGGGAGTAAGAATTCCAGTACTTAGAAAGATAGCAAAAGAGATTGCAAAAGAAGGCTGGATAGAATATCTAAAAGAAGCAAAAGAAATTAAAAATAGATATGAAGAAGAAGTTTTGCTTGAAGGATTGATAATAGGATATGCAAAAATAGATTTTGAAGAAAGAATAGAATTAATAAAACAATTTGTTCCCAAAATAACAACATGGGGAATAAATGACAGTTTCTGCCCAACAATAAAGCTTTCAAAAGAAGAATTACAAGTCGTATGGAAGTTTATATTACCATATCTAACTTCAGAAAATGAATTTGAAGTTAGATTTGCAGTAATAATGATGTTAGATAATTATATAATTGACGAATATGTTGATGAAGTAATTAAAAAGTTAGACACAGTAAATAATGAGGGATACTATGCTAAAATGGCAGTTGCATGGACAATGGCAGAAGTTGGAACAAAATATCCCGAAAAAGCTATGACATATTTAAAAGGAAATTGCAATTTAGATAAATTTACTTTTAATAAAACTTTGCAAAAGATGAGAGAATCTTTTAGAGTTTCAAACGAAATGAAAGAAAAATTAAAAACAATGAAAAAATAGAAAATGGAGGCTTTGGCTCGAAGTAATCTTGATTTAGGCATAAGTCGTAAATGAAGTAAAAAAGCAAAAAAATTTTTAAAACCATAAAACTATTCTATGAAGGGAAAGGATGGAAATGAAAAAGTTAATAAAAAATGAGGAATATCAAGTAGAAATAATTGATAATGGAATAGACGGAGAAGGAATAGCTAAAATAGATGATGTTACAGTCTTTATACCAGGTTTAATAAAAGGGGAAAAAGCAAAAATAAAAATTGTAAAAGTGCTATCATCTTATGCATATGGAATAGTATTAGAAATTATTGAAAAGTCACCTAAAAGAATTGAAGTGGACTGCAAAACATATAAAAGATGCGGTGGATGCAACTTAAGGCATATTGATTATGAAGAAACACTTGCAATAAAGCAGGAAAAAGTGCAAAATTTAGTAAATAAAATGCTAAAAAATAAAATAAAAGTAAATAAAACAATAGGAATGAAAGAGCCATTTCACTATAGAAACAAGGCTCAATATCCTGTTGGAATAAATAAAGAGGGAAAGCCCGAAATTGGAGTATTTGCAAACAGAACGCATGAAATAATTCCAATGAAAAAGTGTTTAATTCAAAATGAAAGTTCAGAAGAAATTGCAAATTTTGTATTTAAATTTTGGTGTGACAACAATTTAAGTATTTATAATGAAAATACAAGAAAAGGTCTTTTAAGACATATCGTAATAAAAAATGGTATAAAGACCAATGAAATTATGGTTGTTTTAGTGCTTAATGGTGAAGGCTTTGAAAAGGAAAATGAATTGGTAAAAGCTGTAACTGAAAAATATGCAAATGTAAAGACAATCGTAAAAAATATTAATACGAAAAATACAAATGTTATACTTGGAAATAGGAATATAAATATTTATGGAAGCGGAATTATTTGTGATAAGCTAGGAGAGTTTATTTTTAAAATTTCACCACTTTCTTTTTATCAAGTAAATCCAATTCAAGCAGAAATATTGTATAATTTGGGTGTTAAAGCTGCAAATTTAACTAAGAATGATACCGTTTTTGACTTATATTGTGGTATAGGTACAATTTCAATTTTTATGGCAAAATATGCAAAAAAAGTTTATGGCGTTGAGATTGTTCCAGAAGCAATTGATATGGCTAAGGAAAATGCTACATTGAATGATGTGCAAAATGCAGAGTTTATTGCTGGCGATGTTGAACTTGTTTTGGATGATTTGATTAATAATCAAAAGGTTATTCCTGATGTTGTTATGGTTGACCCTCCTCGTAAAGGTTTGGATACTACTAGTTTGAATAATATTTTGAAAATTTCTCCTGATAGACTTGTTTATATTAGTTGTAATCCTGCTACTTTGGTTAGGGATTTGTCTGTTTTAGAGGAGAAGTATTCGATTTCTTCTATTCAGCCTGTGGATATGTTTCCGTGGACGAGCCATGTGGAGTGCGT
>JAFTFU010000066.1 GCA_017458285.1 Clostridia bacterium
AAAGTAAAAATAGAGGTAAAAAATAAAAAAGTCAAAAAAGACTGAAAAATAAACATAAAACGTAGTTGAAAGCATATAAAGTTTTCACACTACCGATTATAGCAGGAGGATATTTCTATGGAACTATACAAGTAGGAAATATGACATTAAAAAGTAAAGGATATAGTGACGGAATATTAATAAAATATGATAACACAGGAGAAGTAGAATGGGCAACAAGCTATGGAGGAACAAGTAATGATTACATACAATCAGTAGCAGAAACCAGTGACGGAGGGATTATAGCAGGAGGATATTTTGTTGGAACTACACAAGTAGGAGATATGACATTAACAAGTAAAGGAAACTATGACGGAATATTAATAAAATATGAACCTAAATATAAAGTATCAGAACAATCTGAATTAATAGTAAAAAACAAGCTAAAAGAATTCAAGATAACAACAGATGTAAAAGAAATAGACGGAGTAAAAGGTGGAAATATTTCGGGAGAAGATGAAAAGCCATACGAAAAAGTAAAATACGGAGAAAATTCAACAAAAGAAATAAAAATGACACCAGATGAAAACTATGAAATTATTTCAATTACTGTAAACGGAGAAGAATATCCATTCACAGCGAATGGAGACGGAACATATACAATGCCACAATTTGAAAATATGACTGAAGATAAACATATAGTTGTAACATATAGCTTAAAAGACAATAAAATAATAATAAACAAAGTAGATAAACAAACTAAAGAAAAATTACCTAATGCAATATTTAAATTAGACCAAATAGAAGAAAGAACAGAGCCAGTTTCTGCAATAGGACAAAAAGTAGATAATGGACAAGATTATGATATTAAGGCAAACTTAAATGATGAAATTACAGGTGTTTTAGGAGAATTAACAAATAATGGAACATATTACTTTGCAAAAAATGAAGATGGAACCTTAGTGCCAACAAATAGTAAAACATATCAAGTGGCAAACGGTGGAACAGCAGGAATAGGAAATGTGACGGCTAATTCATATGTTAAAATTGATTTAAGCGGATTAGAAGGAAAATATAAAATTGTTGTAAATGCAAGGGTTTCAAGTCAATCAAGTTACGATTATGGATATGCAACAATAACTCAAACTACAACAGCACCAACGTATAGTAATTCAACAGGAAGATTCATATATATATCAGGAACAACTTCAACTTATACAACTTCAAAAGATTATGAATCAACAATTGCACTTGAGGGTGGAAAAACATATTATTTACATTTAGGATATAGAAAAAATGCATCAACAGATACAGGAGAAGATCAAATAGTTATAAATAGTATAAAAGTATATGGAATAACATCAAACACATATAATTTTATAGAAAATAATGGCAAATATGAATCAAACAATCAAGGAAAAGCAAACACAACAGCAAATTCATATATACCAATAGATTTAAGAAATTATACGGGAAAATATAATTTAACAGTAAATGCACAAGTTTCAAGTCAGCTAAGTTATGATTATGGATATGCAACAGTAACTACCACAACAACAGCACCTACATATAGCAATAGTTCAGGAAGATTTATATACATTTCTGGAATAACAGGAACTAATGTAGAGCCAAATGATTATACAACCGTGTTAGATGGTGGACAAATGTATTATTTACATTTAGGATATTACAAAAATGCATCAACTAATAGTGGATTAGATAAATTTACTATAAATAGCATAAAATTAACTTTAAATGACTCTGAATTATACCACACAGAAGTAACAACAAACAGCGAAGGACAAGCAATAACACAGCTACCATTTGGAAAATACAAAATAACAGAAATAACAGCACCAGAAGGATATGCAATAAATGATAGTATTCCAGACATAGAATTCAGAGCAGACGGAGTACACGAATTTGAAATAGAAGATGAAAAACTAGCAAAAATAACAGTACACCATTACATAAAAGGAACAACAACAAAAGTAGCAGATGACGAAACAGAAACTAACGAAATAGGAAAAGCATATACAACAACTCCAAAATTCGATTTAGAAAAATACGAACTAGAAATAGATAAAGACGGAGAATATGTATTACCAGAAAATGCAGCAGGAGAATTCAAAGCAGAAGACCAAATAATAATCTATTATTACGTAGAAAAAGAAATTCCACTAACAGTACACCACTACATAGAAGGAACGAATGATAGCGTACCATTAAGAGACGGAACACTAGCACAAGATGAAACAGACAGCGGAAAAGAAGGAACACAATACACAACAAACGAGCTAAGCCAAAACGAATTAAACGAAAAATACGAATTAGTAGAAGTTGCAGAAAACAAAAACGGAACATATGAGGGAAGCGAAGTTATAGTCACTTACTACTATAGAGTAAAAAACGTAAAAGTAACAACAAAAGTAGACGGTGAAGGTGGAAGTATATCAGGTCAAAATGATAGCATATACGAAACTGTAGAATATGGAGAAAATAGCACAAAAGAAATAATTGCAACTCCAGAAGAAGGATATAAAATATCTTCAATAACAATAAATGGAGAAGAAATTGACTTTACACCAAATCCAGACGGAACAGTTAAATTATCAGATTTTGAACAAATGAAAGAAGACAAAGAAGTAATAGTATCATTCGAAAAAATACCAACAAGTGTAATTGTACATCACTACATTTATGATGAAGAAACAAATACCTATACAACAATAAAAGTAGATGAAGACAAAACAATTACAGGAAATATAGATGATAACTACACAACATCAAAAACAAATAAAGCACAAAATTACACATGCTTAAACGAAACACCAGAAAATTGTCAAGGACAAATGGAAAAAAATACAATTGAAGTAACTTACTATTATAAATTAAATCCAAGTACACTTGAAAATGAAATTACAAAAGAAGTTAAAGCAAGCAAAACTGTAGAAAAAACTATAGAAGAAAACAATACAGAAAAAACAATTTCAGTAGAAGTTTTAACTAAAGAAGACGAAGAAGTTAAATATACTATTACATACAAAACTGAAATTACAGACTACATAGGAAAAGCAAAAATAGTGATTGTAGACACATTACCAGCAAGCATAGATGAAGAAAAATCAAACTTAAAAGGCGGAACATACAACGAACAAAATAAAACAATCACATGGGAAGAAGAAGTACAAGTTGATACATACAAAAATGGAAACTATCAATACAATAAAACAAAAGAAATAAGCCTTGTATATAAAGACCAAGATGTAACAAAAAACTTAGAAAACAAAGTAAGTGGAAAATCTACAATTTACTATCCAGAAAATTATCCAAACAAAGAAGGAGAAATTTTAGAAAGTAAAGAAAAAACAGATGATGCAATAGTAGAGCAAGAATACACAAAAGAAATAAAAGTAACAAAAGTATGGGACGATGCAGATAATATTAAAAACAGAAGACCAGAAAGTGTAACAGTACAATTAACAGCAGATGGAAAAAATGTGGAAAACACATCTGAAATTTTAAATAAAACTAACAATTGGACACATACTTATAAAAACTTGCCAAAATATACTGAAAGTGGAGTAGAAATTAACTATAGTGTAAAAGAAACTGAAACAAAAGCAAAAGACCTAGAATATTATGAAGACGCTAAAATAGAAGGAACAGACAATTTCGTAATAACTAACAAATATAGATTAATGGAAACAGAGCTTGAAAGTAAAATAACAAAACAAGCAACAGAAAAAATAACATCTACAAAAGACAGCGTAAAATACAAAATAGAATACAATGCAGAAGTAGAAAACTATATAGGAGAGGCATTAGTTACAATTGTAGACACATTACCATATAAAATAGATACACAAAAATCAAAATTAAATGGTGGAGTGTACAATGAAGACGCCCAAACAATTACATGGAAACAAACAATAGACCATATCAACACAAACGAAGATGGAAACTATGAAGTAGATATTACAAAAGAAATTGAAGTATTATTTATTGATATAGACACATTATCTGATAAAATAGAAAACCATGTAAAAGGAACAATAGACCTATATGAAACAGAAAAAACAAACACAACAGAGGATGATGCGGAAACAAAAATAGACATCAAAGGAACAGTAATTGCCAAGTATGTAGATAAAGAAACAGGAAAAGAAATCGCACAATCTATAAAAGTAACAGATAAAGTTGGAAAAGATTATAAAACGGAGCAAAAAGAAATAGACACATATGAATTTGTAGAAGTAAAAGGAGACGAAGAAGGAAAAATAAAAGAAGGCGAATTAGAAATAATTTACTACTACACAAAAATTCCAGCTCAAGTAATTGTAAAACATGTAGATGAAAGCGGAAGAGAACTTGCAAAAACAGAAACAATTGAAGGAAAAGTTGGAGAAAGCTACACTACAGAAGCAAAAGAATTTGATGAATATGAGCTTGTAAAAGAGCCAGAAAACAAAAATGGCAAGATGGCAAAAGACCAAATAACAGTAACATATGTTTATAAAAAAGTTCCAGCAAATGTAATAGTAAAATACTTAGAAAAAGGAACACAAAAAGAATTAGCACCTCAAGTAGAGATAAAAGGATATACTGGAGACGGATATCATACAGAAAGAAAACAAATAACAAATTACCAAAAAGCAACTCCAGAGCCAGAAAACAGCGAAGGAAAAATGACAAAAGAAACAATAACAGTAATTTACTATTATGAAAGAATACCAAGTGGAACAGTTAAAGTAAAATATGTAGATATAGACACAAAAGAAGAAATAGTAGACGGAAACGAAATTAAAGGCTATGTAGGAGAAAGCTACGAAACAAAAGAAAGACAATTACCATATTATACTTTAGTAGAAGAAATGAGACCACAAAACAGCACAGGAATATTAACTCAAAAAGATGAAACAATTACATACTATTATAGAAAAATACCATTTAATATGAGTATTGAAAAGAAAATCAAAGAAGTAACACACAACGGAGAAAAACTAAAAGTACAAGACGGAAAAATAATGAAAATAGAGTTAGCTTCAAAGAAAATAAAAGAAACAAACATAAAAGTAAAATACAGCATAGTTGTTACAAATACAGAAAAACTATCAGGAAAAGCAACCGTTATAGACAAAATTCCACAATACTACAAAGTATCAAGCGAAAATCCAAATTACTGGACAGTAGACAATAAAGGCAACTTAAACTACGAAACAAAAGAGCTACAACCGGGAGAAAGAATAGAACTAGAAGTAGTGTTAGAATGGAAAAATGGAGAAGAAAACTTTGGCGAAGAAACAAATATAGCAGTAATTGAAAGCACAAATAATGCTGCAAATTATGAAGAGACAACTCTTTCAGACAACACAAGCAGCGCAACAATTATGATGAGCATTAACACAGGTGCTAAAAAAGCAACATTATACGTAATTGCAGCTATCGGAATATTGATGTTTACTATATTTAATATTAATAGACGTAAACAAAGCATGAGAAGAGCATCTTCTAAGTCTCATAAAGCTTATAGAACGTATAAATCTAATACACATAAAGGAAAACATATGAATTAAAATATTTCCCCGGGAACATGTGAAGTGTTAGCACCGGGGATATTTTATAGGTGTATTGGTGTTTGTTGTTATTTCCTGCTCGCTTCGGTTTAAAATGTGTAATTATACTTGATTTTTAAAAAACAATAAAGTATAATGCATAAAAAATTAGAAAAAAGAGGTATGACATAAATGAAGATTAAAAAAAGAAAAATAATATTACCTATAATAATATCGATAATAGCAATAATAATTATTATAGGAGTATATATAACAGAAGAACATAGAATTGCAGTATTGTGTTACCACAATATAGCAACAACTGAAGAAAAACAAAATTTTCTAGATGAACAAGACTGGACAATTACTGTAGAAAACTTTGAAGAACAACTTAAATATCTACAAAAAAATAATTATAAAACATTAACAATGCAAGAGTTTTATAAATGGAAACAAGGAGAAATAAATTTACCATATAAAAGTGTATTGATAACATTTGATGACGGATTTTTATCAAATTACCAATATGCATTTCCATTACTAAAAAAATACAATATGAATGCAACTGTATTTATAGTAGGAAGTTTTATTGATAATTCAACTGATAATGAATGGCAAGGAAATATAAAAACATATATGTCTAATGAAATATTAGAAAAAGTAAAGAAAGAGTATCCAAATATAGAAATTTACTCACATTCATATAATCTGCATTATCAAGGAGCTATAAATCGAAATACAGAAGAATTAAAAAATGATATAGAAACATTTAATTCAAAATTTGAAAATATAGATATATATTGTTATCCATTTGGACAATATAACTATAACATGAAACAAGCTCTTAAAGAAGAAAATTATAAAATGGCATTTAAATATGGACCTGACAGAAAAGATTATAAAAAGGCAAGCCGAAAAGATGATGACTTTGAAATACCTAGATTAAATGTATCGCATGGGATGAGTGTAAATAAATTTGCAATTAGATTAATGATGTATTAGAGATG
>JAFTFU010000067.1 GCA_017458285.1 Clostridia bacterium
CAGAAAAAGTGCGTTACTGAGACAAAATGTTAAATTTAAAAAATAAAATGTAATAAAAACGTAACGTAACTGTAATAAAATAGTAAAAAATGTGTAAAAAAAACTTAATATAAAAATAGAAGAAAAAGCTTGAAATTAAAATGAATATATAGTATAAATTAAGTAGTTGTAAATTTTATACGAGGAGGAAGAAACAATGGGAAACATAAGAGAAGAATTAGAAAATTCTGAAAGATTAGTAAATGGAAACTTTGGAGGAGTAAATTATAACGGAGAAGTAAACGGAAACTTTGGAGGAATCAATACAAACGGAAGAGTAAACGGAAATTTTGGAGGAGTAAATTACAATGGAAACGTAGGAGGAAACTTCGGTGGAATCAATACAAACGGAGAAGTAAATGGAAATTTTGGAGGAATTAACTCTGAAAATTTATCTGAAATAAATGTAGTAACAAGTGGTAATAATAAATCTTTACCTGTAAAAAATGGATTTTGGTCAAAATTTAAATCAGTATTATTCCGTGAAATAAAAGTTGAACTTACACCATATCAACAAAAAATAGAAGATGAAGTAAATGAATTTTTACATCAAGAAGTTACATGGGCAAAAGTTAAAGGTTTATTATTCAAAGAAATAAAATTCTAAAGTATTAAAAGACAAAAACAAAGGCAAAAATTTAAAGATAAAAAACAAAAGAAAAATAAAATCTAAAAAAAATAGAAAACTAAAGAAAAAATTATCCAACTAAAACGTACAAAAGAAAAAACGTAATTAGTTGGATTTTTACAGTTAACCCAAACAGACAAAAAAGGAAAAACAGCAAGTTAAGACAGACAAAAGATAAAAAAGAGAAAAAAGGCAAAAAATAGATGTAATTTATTTTAAATCTAAGTAAAGCCTTATGAAAGAAACATATTATCTATAGGTTTATAGGCAGCCTTAAAAAACCTAAATACATAATACAAGGAATAAGAAAAATGGCAAAAGCAAAAACAATATTTGTATGTAATGAATGCGGATATGAAACTGCAAAATGGATTGGAAAATGTCCAGCATGTAATAGTTGGAACACTTTTTTTGAACAAAAAATCGAAAAATATTCAGAAGAAAATAAACTAGAGAAAAAAGAAATATCAAAACCAAAGCCATTAAATACATATAAAGGAGAGGAAAAATCAAGAACATCAACAGGATTTGAAGAATTAGATAGAGTATTAGGTGGAGGACTAGTAAAAGGTTCATTAATTTTATTAGGTGGAGAGCCAGGAATTGGAAAATCAACTTTAATCTTACAACTATGCAATAAAATACATGGAGAGGGAAAAGTGCTATATGTATCAGGAGAAGAGTCAGCTGAGCAAATAAAGTTAAGAGCAGATAGGCTTAATATACATAATGATGACATTTTATTTTTAGGAGAAACAGATATAGAAGTTGTAAATCAAAATATAATAGATTTAAATCCAAAACTTGTTATAATAGACTCAATTCAAACAATGTTTTCAGATGAACTATCAGCAGCTGCAGGAAGCGTAAGTCAAGTAAGAGAAATTACATCACAAATTATGAGAGTATGTAAAACAAGAGAAATAACAAGAATAATAATAGGACATGTAACAAAAGAAGGAAACATTGCAGGTCCAAGAGTTTTAGAACATATGGTAGACACAGTTTTATATTTAGAGGGAGAAAGATATTTATCATATAGAATTTTAAGAGGAGTAAAAAATAGATTTGGCTCAACAAACGAAATTGGAATGTTTGAAATGAGGCAAGAAGGAATGTGCGAAATTTCAAATCCATCAGACATATTAATATCTGAGAGAATTGAAAAATCATCAGGTTCATGTATTGTTTCAAGCATAGAAGGAACAAGACCAATTTTAGTTGAATTACAAGCGCTAACAGCACAAAGTGTATTTGGTTTCCCAAAAAGAACAGCAAATGGAATAGATTTTAATAGATTATCATTATTAATTGCGGTGTTAGAAAAAAAGGTAGGAATAATGTTAGGAAGTCAAGATGTTTACTTAAATGTAGTTGGTGGAATGAAAATAGGTGAGCCTTCAATTGACTTAGGAATAATAAGTGTAGTTGCATCAAGTTATAAAAATATAGAAATACCGGCAGATACAGTAATAATGGGAGAAGTTGGCTTGACAGGAGAAGTTAGAAGAATTAATATGATTGAAAAAAGACTAAAAGAAGCAGAAAAATTAGGATTTAAAAGATGTATAATTCCAGAAAGTAACAAAAAAAGCTTGAAAGATAGTTTTAAATTAGATATAATAGGTGTGCAAAATGTTCAAGAAGCCATGAAAAAGTTAGGAATAAGATAATTTTAGAAAAAATAGAAGGTTTTGCAAGTAAGATAATTTTAGAAAAACGCAAGAAAGATAAATCTAGAAAGATAATACAAACATTAATCAAGATAGGGGGAGACAAATTGCAAATTAAAGACGAAAATATACTAGAAATTTTAAAGAAGATAGCACCAGGAACTCCAATTAGAGATGGTCTTGAAAATATTTTAAGAGCTAAAACAGGAGCATTATTACTAATAACTGATAATCAAGATGTAATAAAAGAAGTTGTAGACGGAGGTTTTAGCATAAATGAAGATTACACATCATCAAAATTGTACGAGCTTGCCAAAATGGATGGAGCTATAGTTCTAAGTGGAGACTTTAAGAAAATATTATTTGCAAATGCTCAACTTATACCTTCATCAACAATACCAACTGTTGAAACAGGAACAAGGCATAGAACAGCAGAAAGAACTGCAAAACAAACAGGAGAATTGGTAATAAGTATATCTCAAAGAAGAAACATAATTACAATATTTAAAGGAAATTCAAGATATATATTAGAAGATACAGATGCCGTACTAAATAAAGCAAACCAAGCAATTCAAACACTAGAAAGATATAAAAAAGTATTTGATAGCAAGCTAAATATTTTAAATGAATATGAATTTAATGATATAGTAACTTTAGATAATGTAATTACAGTAGTACAAAGAGCTGAAATGGTAATGAGAATTGTTGATGAAATACAAACTAAAATTAATGAGTTAGGAGAAGACGGCAGACTTGTTAATATGCAATTACAAGAGTTAATAGGTGGTCTAGAAAAAGAAGAACAATTAATAATCAAAGACTATTACATTGTAAATCCTAGAAAGAAAAACGAAATTGAAGATGTTATGAATAAATTAGCAGAATTAACTTCAGAAGAATTAATGAACATTCATAACATTGCTAAAATTTTAAAATATGAATTTTTAGACAGTTACGAAGATGTTGCGGTATATCCAAAAGGATACAGAATTTTAAGCAAAATACCAAGAATGCCAAGCAATATTGTTGAAAATTTAGTTAGAGCATTTAAGTCATTCCAACACATTTTAGCAGCAGAAATAAGTGACCTAGATGATGTTGAAGGAATAGGAGAAGTTAGAGCAAAAAATATAAAACAATCTCTTCAAAGAATGCAAGAGCAATTTGTGTTTGAAAATATAAATATGTAGACAAATGAAATAAATTATAAGTATTAAGTTAAAATTTTTTAGAATTAACTCTTGACAAATAAGAAAATAAATATAAAATAATAAAGAAAATCAAAAGAAAATAAAAGTTAAAACTTTTTTAACTTGAATTAAGGAAGGAATGAAAAAAGATGAAAAAAAACAAAACAAAAAACGTATTATTAATAATTGCACTAGCAATTGTAATAGTATTATTAGCAACACTTTGCTATGGATATTTTAAGAAAGCTACAATGGAAATTAAAAATCCGATAGTAACAATGGAAGTCGAAAACTATGGAACAATAAAAATTGAATTAGACCCTGAAAATGCTCCAGAGTCAGTTGCAAATTTTGTAAACTTAGCACAAAATGGATATTATAATGGATTAACATTTCATAGAATAGTAGAAGGATTTATGATACAAGGTGGAGGATACAAAGTTGTTGAAAAAGAAGTAACAAACGAAGAAACAGGAGAAGTTACAACTGAAAAAACAACAGAAGCAGTTGCTCCAAAATTATCAAATTTAGGAATATCAACAAACAATGATAGAGAATACTGTATTACGGGTGAATTTGCTGCAAATGGATATACAAAAAATTCATTAAAACATGAAGAAGGAGTTATATCAATGGCAAGAGCAGACTACACTTCATATGATTCATCATTAACAACTGAGTCATATAACTCTGCAACAGGACAATTCTTCATTATGACAGCTAACAACAATTATTTAGATGGACAATATGCTCCATTTGGAAAAGTAATTGAAGGAATGGACATTGTTCACAACATAGAAAAAGCTGAAGTTGAGCAACCTGAAAGTGAAGAGGAAGAAGCAAGTACGCCAGTTGAAAATATTGTAATAAAATCAGTTACAGTTGACACACAAGGTGCAAAATATAACAAACCAAAAACACTAGAAGTTTGGGATTATTATACTTGGATTTACCAAAAATATGGAATTGATTTAAGATCTTATTCAAACTAAAATAAAGTATTAGTTACTACTCATATGCATTTTTTTGATATGCAACGAGTAGTAACTGATTTTAATTTTTTTAGTATTGACTTTTAGTTTTCGAGTTGCTATAATTATTTCGGTAGTTTTGCAAGATTATTTTAAAGAATTAATAAAAAAATAATCTTGAATGCTTATATAGCTCAGTTGGTAGAGCGCAGCCTTGGTAAGGCTGAGGTCACCAGTTCAATCCTGGTTATAAGCCCCATAAAACAAATGTAAATAAATGATATTAAACAGTAAAAACCATTTATAACTGTTTAGTACCCATAATTTTAAATTAAACACTAACAAATAAATTAGGTTTATTTACAGAATTTTCAAAATAAATCTTGCAAATTACCTTTTTGTATGCTATAATATTTTCGTTATAGTTTAAATTGCTTTAGAGGAGGTGCAATTATGCCAAATATTAAATCAGCAAAAAAGAGAGTTGAAATTATTAAGAAAAAAACTTTAAGAAATAATATGATAAAATCAGGTTATAAATCTGCTGTTAAAAAGTTTGAACAAGCTGTAGAAGCTGGAAACACTGAAGAAGTAAACGTTTTATTCTCAGAAGCTACTAAAAAAATAGATCAAGCTTGTACAAAAGGTGTTATTGTAAAAAATAACGCAGCTAGAAAAAAATCTAAACTAGCAAAGAAATTAAATAGCATGAGCAACAAATAATTTATCATGTATACATATAACAAAAAAATGGCCCAAGAAAAAATTCTTGAGTTATTTTTTTTGTCAAAAATAATATTGCAAAAATACATATGTTATGATATATTATAGCTAAATAAAAAGAAAGAAGGAGAGAAACATATGATAGCAATTGGAAGTGACCATGGAGGATACAAATTAAAAGAAGAAATAAAAAAATATTTAGAAGAAAAAGAAATAGAATACAAAGATTATGGAACAAACAGTGAAGAAAGAACAGATTATCCAATATATGCAAAAAAAGTAGCACAAGCAATACAAAACAAAGAATGTGACAAAGGAATATTAATATGCAGGTCAAATTTTGGAATGACAGTAGTTGCAAACAAATTCAAAGGAATAAGAGCAGCAGGAATAAGTGATGAAGAAGCAGCAAGATTTGCAAAAGCAGATGATGATATAAATGTAATCACATTAGGAGGAGACTACATAACAACAAACCAAGCAATTTGCATAATAAGAAATTGGTTAGGAGCAGAATTTAAAGGTGGAAGATATCAAGAAAGACTAGATATGATAGAAGAAATAGAAAAAGAAAATATGAAATAATAATGGAGGTATGCATATGTGGGGAAACATAGCAATAGCGTTTCTTATAGCTTTTATAGTATCGATGATGATAACACCGTATACAATAAAACTTGCACCAAAGATAGGAGCAGTTGATGTACCAAAAGATAAAAGAAGAATGCATACAAGGCAAATTCCAAAATTTGGAGGAGCTGCTGTAATAATAGGTTTCATAGTATCAATGTTATATCTAATAATCATAATGCAAATTGAAGGAA
>JAFTFU010000068.1 GCA_017458285.1 Clostridia bacterium
AAATTTTAATAAAGGATATGCTAGAATTTTGTGTTAATAATTCTTTTCCAAAAGAATTTTGTTCAAGTAATGGCCCAGAATTTAAAACTTCAAAATTAAATGAAATTTGTGAAAAGAAGTAATAACTTATATATTGAATTCCTTTAAACCTACATTTACAAGGTACAGTTGAAAGATTTCATTATACTATTAAAAAAATATTTTGGAAAAGAATATATTAATATAGGATATAAAAAATTAGACTTTGAGGAAGTTGGAATTAAAGTAATTAATTTTTATAATAAAAAAAACTTTGATTAATAGGAATGACACCTATGGAAGAATCAAAAATTACTGACGAAAAAATTATTTAATTAATGATTTAAAAAAAAATGAATTCGAAAATATTAATAAAAAAAGAAAACTTATTTAGAAATATATTCAATTATTATTGAATCAAAAACTAATTTTAATTGGAAAAAATCATAATACCAAATTTTGTTAAAAAGTGCAAATTAATAGAAAAGATACCAATTAGAATTGTGAAATAAGAATATCTAGCAATTATAAAAAGGGTAAATTAAACTTAAACGTTGATGAAGAATATGTATGCGATTCCAAATTTTAAAAAAAAATTAATGAAAAGACATGAAAAGCTATTATAAAAATAGAAATTAATTTTAGATGGCATTTAATTCATATTATTTATATTTTAATATTTAAATAATAATGCTTATAATATAATAATTTTTTTAATAAAATTTTTGTTTTGGTTCTTTATTACCAATTATCACCCCCAGGGGTTATAAATTTTTAACAATTTTCCCTGGATAATTGGTTGAAAATTATTATCCTTGGATAGTCGGAGGGGGTGATTTTTGGTTACAAAAATGTTTTTATCATATTTTTTTCCGAAAATTCTGTCCTAACTTTTATTTTAATAATAAAAGATATTATTATATAATGTTATTCTTCTCCCATGAGGACCTCTTTAGAGGTAATCCTTCTTTAAATCGGAAGACATCCAAAAATTCAATTTCCAAAAATTAAATTTTTTTAAAATTTTATAGAAATTACTTTGGTTTTACAAACTAAAAAAAATTTGAATTTTTTAAAAAAATTCAAGTAATTCAATTAATATTTTTTTAAAAATTCAAGTTTTCAATTAAAAAATTGAATTAATTCAAGTTTTACATAAAAAGTATAAATAAACCAAACATATAAATAAAATCAATATTAATAAAAGATTTACTTAATATCTTTACATAAATTTAATTAATTTAATATAATTTTAAAAATAATCAAATAATAAATTCTTCTTATAAAATATAATAATTACTAGCCAATTAATCAGAGTCTTTTGGGTATGAATATGTTTTAGTTTTTTTTTTCTTTTTATTACTTTTATTTTTCGCTTTTCCTCTTAATTTTACTCTTTCATTTAATGATTTTTTATACCAATCTGATTTTTGAACTGCTTCTTCTTCATTTTCGTTTATATCTAAACTTTCAAATACCGTAAAAGTCGGAATAGAACCCCCCCTAGGTCAAGAAAATTGGCCTTTTTTTGAGGGGGGTTCTAATACGACTTTTCAAAATCCAAGGTAGGTACCTTGGATTCAATTTTTTAAATAAAAATCCAATACTCCCCCCTTGAAAAATTTCTAAAAATTACAATGAAAAAAGGGGGAAGATTATTTTGACACTTTTTTTTTGAGATTTTTTCTAAATTTTGAGGGGGGTTCTAATATGAAGGGGTTTTATTCAGACTTTTACGGTAATTCCAATAATTTATTATAGTCATTTTCGTTTTTATTAATTATAGAAAGATTTTCATTTTCTAATTCATCTAAATCATCATTATTTCCTATATTATTATCTTTTAATTCGCTTTCCCCTCTAATATCTTCATTTTCCTTTTCTACTTCAAAATTATTATTTTCATTGTTTTTTTTTATCATTTTCGATAAAATTATTATTAATGTCATCTAATTGTTCCATATTATCGTCGATGTTTTCATTTATACTAAAGCTTGAATCAGAATCGAACTCCTTCTTATTTTCATTATTATTTCCTATATTGTTAGGTTCTTCTTCTTCTAATATGTACTCTATGTATTTTTGTATTACTTCATCTTTATATTTATTTTTGATGCATACGGATAAATGATTTTGCGCGTCATTATAATTAATTCATTCTAAATTATTATTAAAATCTTTTTGTTCAATCAATTTTAATAAAGATTTTGTTTTATAATCTTTTCTGTAAATATGATTATTATCATCAATTAATTGATAACTTAAAACGTTATTTAATGAACTAACAAAATTATAATTATTAGTAGGCTTTTTCGGTAAATATAAAGATATTTTAGCATTAAGAGACTCAGAAATATTATTTGTAGTATATAGTTTTTCTAAAAATACATTAGTATTATTGTTATTAAAAAGGTTAATTAATTCTGCATAATTATAAATTTTTGGAGAAAGTTTAAATAAAATTTTTTTCAAATAACTAATAAAAATTGATAAATCTTTAAATGTTTCTAATTTATTTATTATAATTTTTTGGAATTCTTTTATTTTTTCTATATTAATATAACTTAATAATTCTAAATTAGTTAGGATTTCAATTGATA
>JAFTFU010000069.1 GCA_017458285.1 Clostridia bacterium
AGTGTTAGAGTTTTGGCAAATATATTTTAACACAAACTTAACATAATGTTAAGTGGAATTCTAAAAATAAAAAAACTGTATGAATTAATGTGATAATATAATTTCACTTTATTTCATACAGTTTAATTTTTTTGTATTATTGATTTTGATAATATTTTTTAATTTCTGGATAATATAATTTTTTAATCTATAGTTAATAATACTTCTTCTATCTTATCTTCTCTAAAATAAAGATGACAATCTGAGCAGTTATAATACATATATTTTTTCTTTTTACCACCTGAGCCTTTGCATAACATTAACTTACCGCATTTTGGACAAATAAGTTTTTGAAAGAATATATATACTCTATCTCTTGAAAATGACTGCATATTCTTTTCTTTTTGAATTTGAATTTCTTCCCATTCTGCTCTTGTTATAATAGGAGCCACAACATCAGTATATACTTCTTCTTTACTTTCATCTTTTAGAGTTTTATTTCTAACATAATCTCCTACATAAATTCTATTATTTATAATTGTTCTAACTGCTGCTTCCGTCCATTTATTATGTTCAGGGTATAAAACTTTTTCTTCATCTAATATACAAGATATTTGATAATAGCTTTTACCTTCTAAATACATATTAAATATTCTTTTTACTATATCCTTAGTATTAGGATCTATTTTTACAACTTTATCTTTATCTCTATAATAACCAAGTGGACAAGTTCCAGGTAAATGTCCTGCCTTTATTGCTCCACTCATTCCAAATTTTGTTCTTTCAGATACAACTTCTATTTCTAATTGAGAAAAAACAGTTAACATTCTTACAAAGAATCTACCATTTGCAGTTGAAGTATTAACATCATCTCTTTCACATATAAGATAACAATCATATTTTTCAAGTTCTGCAATTAGGAGTTCCAAATCTCTAACTGAACGAGTTACTCTATCAAGTTTATATGCAACTATATAATTAATTTTCCCTTTTCTCATATCGTCCATCATTTGCTGAAAACCTGGTCTATGTTCCATATCTTTTGCACTTATACCAGCATCTTGATAAACTTTATAAACTTGATATTCTTTAAAAGCACATAATTGCTTCAATTTTTCTTCTTGTTCTCCTAAACTAAAACCTTCACGAGCTTGGTCTTCTGTACTAACACGAATATATATACCTGCAATCTTTTTTTCTTCTTGATTCTTTGAATCCATTTATATCGTCTCCTTTCTCATAACAATACAAAAGAGTATTAGAAGCATTTATATGCTAAACTAATACTCTAAATATATTTATATGCTATTATGATGTTAGTAGAAAAAATTAAATACACTTAAAATACTAGTTTACCATATCTTGTAGTCTTGCAATTGGATACTTATTTTCTAAATTGCCTATATAGAAATATTCATGATTATTAAAGAACAGAAATAACTTTTCTTTAATAATGACTCTATGTGGTTCTACATAAGCTAAATTAGTATGCTCAATAATCTTTAGACTACCGTTCTTTATCATTGGTACACAATTATTAAAAGTGCAAGCCCATTTAATTTTTGAACGTAGTTCATCAGTCATATTAATTTTTCTTTTTACGATGTCTATCATATCACAAAAACCTCCTTTTTTCAAGCATTTCACGAAGATTCGCTATTTGAGGGTTACAGTTCAGTAAAAAATTTTTAAAAGCATAGCTAAAAGAGGTTTTTAACCTCGATTTGCTATGCTATAATTGTTTCTCCACTAAAGGATTTTATTAAAGCATGATATACATTTATTCCTTGTTTTTTATATGTGTTTATACAACTTCTTATAATTGCATAAATTTCAGCTCCACCATCGCTTCTAAATTTCCCTATTTTTTGTTTTATTTTTATATTTCTTTGATCTGTTTCTACTTGATTATTTGTAGAAGGTACTTTGAAATCTTTTAGAAAATATAATATTTGTTCTTTATCTGAATCTTCCATTCTTGATAATAATTTTCGTTCTTCATCATATTGTGGATTATTTTCATCAGACATCCACTCTTTTTTCCATAACTTGATTATTTCATCATATTCACTAAATATTTTTTTTAATTCATCTTCTCCAAATTTAGCTATTCCTTTTTCTATAAGTTCTTTTCGATAATCATTATATTTCGTCAAATATTCTGCCATTTTCTTTGGCCCTTTATGATTTATATAATCATATATACCTTTTAAATATCTTTGAATATGTGAAATACACTGTGAAAATGCCGTTCCAAAACCATTGTATAAATCTGTACCATCTTTTATTATTACACCCATAAAAGAATTGAAAACATTAATTTTTTCTAGTTCCTCATGTTTTTTACTTTTCAACGTCCACATTCTTGTATGTTTTTTTGTACTTGCACAAACTTCATTAAATGTTTCTCCATCTACTTTTATTTGTGACTCGTCAAAATGAGCATAATATGAATTTAATATCTCATGTTCTATGTGTTCTATTTCAGGCATTAATTTCTCTTTCGCCTCATTTGACCAATTAATTAATGTACTTTTTGGTATTTCTAAACTATTATTTGTTATACTTGAAATTATATTTTGAGTCGCATCTGTTGAATTATATGACTCGTACATTAAATCTACTGCTAATGCTTTTAAATTATCTCCATATACAATATGTTTTTTATGCTTTTGAGGTACATTAAAATTACCTTGTTCATCTGGGTAATATAAATATTCTGTTACAGTTACAGATACATTTATATCAATTACAGTTGTTTTATATGGCTTGGAATTTTTATTATTATCATTCTTATTTATTTCTATTGGTGGATTTTTTATTACATTTTCATTTTTTAATATTTCTTCTAATTTTTCTTTTCCTAAACTATTACCTTTATGACCGCTCTTGACCTCCCTGTTTATTTTCAGACTTTTGTCTTCTATTTGTTATTACTTTCTTAAAGCCATTTGTTCCTGATGGTTTACTAGAATTTGAGCTGTCTTTTTTATTTTGATTTTTTAGACGTTCAACCTCTAATTTTAACTTTTTATTTTCTGTTTCTAGTTTTACTATTTTCTTATCTCTTTCTGCTAATTCTTCTTTATGTTCTTTTTCCATTTTTTTTATTTGCTTAGATAATTTATCAACTTTTGAAAATAATTCTTCCATTTGTCTAAACATATCATTGATTTGACCTTTGCTCAATTCTTTCACCACCTTTTTGATATTAATATTATATCAGAAAAGGCTTAAAATTGCACGTTACAATTACATTACAGAATTATTACAGCATCAGAATTAGTTTCTGGCTAATTTGATTAAAAGTTTATTTTTTGAAAAATTATGCATCATAAGATGTCTTTAATTATGCTTAACAGCTTAATTAGAGACACTTTTTTACTTACTTTTTAATTTTCAAAAATGTTATTTGAATTTTTATATTAAATTTTGGTTACAAAAATATTACAGAATAGGCTATTTCAAAATTTTTTACTGAACTGTAACATTTGAGGAAATAAATTTATAAAAAATTATAAATTTAAACAACGAATTTCATGATTTCGAGAATCATCATAAAATACTTATAAATTTTTAGAGATTTTTGTTTTTTTATAACAAAAAAGAAGCTAGTTCAAAGAATCAAACTAACTTCTTTCTCTTTATTTGATTTTGTCGAAATTTTGAAATCCTTTTATACCAAGACTTACAAAGTGGTTCGACGAAAATCGTCTATGGCTCCTCGTACTGGGCTCGAACCAGTGACCTATCGGTTAACAGCCGAGCGCTCTACCAACTGAGCTAACGAGGAATATATAAAATCTAGCAACAACCTATCTTCCCAGCAAGGTAACTCGCAAGTATTTTCGGCATGTTTAGGCTTGACTTCTGTGTTCGGAATGGGAACAGGTATTACCCTAAGCATAATCATCACTAGAAAATTGATAACTATTTGATGTTTTGTATTATAATATAATTCTTTCCAAAAATCAATACTTTTATTAAAAATTTTTGATTTTTTTATATATTATAATCTAGTATTTAGTACACTGAAAAATACATAGATGAAAATTTGTTATTTTAGGGTTAAGATTTATTATTTAAAATTAAGCCCTCGATTTATTAGTATTGGTCAGCTACATACATTACTGCACTTACACCTCCAACCTATCAACCAT
>JAFTFU010000070.1 GCA_017458285.1 Clostridia bacterium
AGAATTTTTAAGTAAATCAAATAATGAGGCCTTTGCTAGAATAACGGTAGCAGCATTCATAGCACAGCTAGACCCAACAGTTGAGGAATTAGCTGATATAAAAACAGCGGTATCTGAAGCAGTAACAAATGCCATAATACATGGCTATGAAGAAAAACAAGGAATAGTAAAAATCAGATGTCAAATAATTGAAGATGAAGTAACAATAGAAATCTCAGACAGTGGAAAAGGAATAGAAGATATAAGTTTAGCCAAACAGCCACTATATACAACAAAGCCAAATTTAGAAAGGTCTGGAATGGGATTTACAATAATGGAAAGCTTTATGGATAAAATAGAAATTGAATCTATTTTAGGATTAGGAACAAAAGTAACAATGAAAAAGAGAATAAAAAGTAACATAAAAGAAGAAATAGAAATAGTGTAAGTAAGGCAAAGAAAAAATAGCAAGGAGGAATAAAAGTGCCTGAAAGTATTACACAGAGCATAATAAATGCACAAAATGGCGATGAGCAGGAAATGACAAAACTAATAAATGACAACAATCGGGCTAATTTGGAGTATAGTAAAAAGATTTACAGGAAGAGGTTATGAAACAGAAGATATATATCAAATCGGATGTATGGGATTTATAAAGGCAATAAAAAGATTTGACACAAGTTTTGAAGTTAGATTATCTACATATGCAGTTCCATACATTCTTGGAGAAATAAAAAGATTCATAAGGGATGATGGACCTATAAAAGTAAGTAGGAGCATAAAAGAATTAGGAATAAAAATTTCAGAAATTCAGAAAAAATATCTTATAGAAAATGGTGAAGAAATAAGTATTAAGAAAATCTCGGAAATTTTAAAAATACCAAAAGAAGAAATAGCAATGGCAATGGAAGCAACAAATCCTGTAGAATCAATAGAAGAATCTGTATATACAGATAATAAATCAGAAAATAATTTAAGTATATTAGACAAGCTATCAAGTAAAAAAGACGAAGCAACTATGGTTGCAGATAAACTTACTGTAAATAAATTAATTGAAGATTTAGATAAAAGGGAAAAAGAAATTATTCTATTGAGATATTTTAAGGAAAAAACGCAAACACAGGTATCAAAAATACTAGGAATAAGTCAGGTACAAGTTTCTAGAACAGAAAGAAAAATTTTAGAAAAAATGCGTAAAGAATTAGCGTAAAGAAGAGAAAAAATAAATAATAGAAAACTAAAAAAAGATAATTATAAAAATCAAAACAAAAAAGAAAAAGCTGATTTGTACTTTAAGAGAAAGGGATGATAAGTAAAAAAATGAAAAAAATCTTTTTATATTTTGCATGTTTTATTTTACTATGTTTTGTATTGCCTGCCATATGTACAACACAGGCAAGCAAAGTAGAAGAAAAAAATGAAAATCGGAAGTACAAATCTTGAAAGTCAATCTGAAGAAAATGGAATTTCAGAACGGAAAAAATAATGAAAAAGACGAGCAACAAATAGAAAATTCAGAGTATAAATATTCTAAACATGAAACAATAAAACTACTACACACAGCTAGAAATGAAGTTGAAGAATTAAATATTGATGAATATCTATATGGCGTGGTATCTGCTGAAATGCCAGCCCAATACGATATAGAAGCTTTAAAAGCACAAGCAATAGTGGCAAGAACATATTTAATTTATAATATAGAGAATAATTCAAACAAGCATGAAAACGCAGATATATGTGATAGTTCAAACTGTTGTCAAGCATGGATAACTAAAGAAAAAAGATTTGAGAATTGGAAAGAAGATGAAAGACAAAGTAATTGGGATAAAATTGTATCAGCAGTAAATCAAACAAAAGGAAAAATAATAACTTATAATGGAAAAACAATAAATGCATTTTTTCATTCAAATAGTGGAGGAACAACTGAAAGCTCCGTAAATATTTGGGGAGGAATTAGTTATCCATATTTACAATCTGTTCAAACAGCAGGAGAAGATGGATATGAACAATATAGCTCAACGGTTACTTTTACAAAAGATGAATTGATTAATAAATTAAAAGAAAAATATCCCAATATAAGTATTGATTTTTCACAAGATGATTCAATAAAAATTTTGGAATATACGGATTCTGGAAGAGTTAGAACAGTAAAATTTGGAAATGTTGAAATTGCTGGAACTCAAGCTAGAACAATTTTGGGATTAAAATCTACAAATTTTGAAATTAATAAAGATGAAGAAAAAATCACTTTTTCAGTAACTGGATATGGTCATGGTGTTGGAATGAGTCAAACCGGAGCAGATAGTATGGCAAAACAAGGTAGCAATTATGAAGAAATAATTAAGCATTTTTATACAGGCGTGGAAATTTCAAATATATAATACTAAAAAATAACAAATAAAAAGTATATATTTTATAAAAATGGAAATACTTGTATTAATAATAAATTAAGGAGGATTAATATGAGTAGAAGAGCAAAAAGAGAAGAAGGAATGCTTCAAAACAAAACAATGATTATTATTGCAATTTTAGCAGTATTAGTAATTGCAATGGCGGGAGCTATTATAGCGTTAAGAGGTAGAAACAAAAATGTTTCAAAAATAAATGAACAAGTAGAAGTTGGAAAAATGCAAACTGAATCTACTGAAAATACAGAAAGTGCAAGTAGTGCGATTGGTAATAAGTTAAATGAGAGTCAAAAAGATAATGGAGAAAGTTCAAATGCATCAAATTCAGCCAATGCATCAACAAATGAAAATGCGTCAAATTCATCTAAAATATCAGCAAATGAAAATACATCAGATTTGACAAATACAAAAAACACAACAAATTCTGGAAATACATCAAGTACTAGTACAGAAAATACAGGTAATAGCAGTAGTACTTCAAACAAAAATAGTACGGCAAATAGCAATGCTCAAAATTCAAGTAACTCATCAAATTTATCTGCAACAACAAATTCAGAAAACACCTCAAATAAAGATGAACAAACTTCAAAACAACAAGAAAAATCAAAAGAAAGTAAAGAAGATGAAAAAGAACCTTCATTTATAAAGCCGGTTGAAGGCGAAGTTATAAAAGATTTTTCAAAAGATAATTTAGTTTTTTCAAATACATTGCAAGAATGGGTAACACATCTAGCTGTTGACATTAAAGCAGATGCAAGGGATGTTGTAAAATGTGCAGCAGATGGAACTGTTACTGCAATAAAAAATGACCCAAGGTATGGATTAACAGTAATTGTTGAACATCAAGCCGGATTTAAAACAGTATATTCTAATTTATTGACAGCTGAATTTGTTATAGAGGGCGAAAGTGTTAAACAAGGACAAACTTTAGGAACTGTTGGAACATCTGCTACATTTGAAATTGCAGATGAATCTCACTTACATTTTGAAATGCTTAAAGATTCAGAATATGTAAATCCAGGTTTATATATAAATTTTTAAAAATTTAAGATTTTAAATCTAAGGTTTTAAGGTTTTAATATTTTAGGGTTTTAAGATTTTAAAGTATTAAGATTTTCAAGTTTTTTAAACTTTTTAAAAAATTTAAAATATTTAAGCTTTTTGGCCAATAGGATAAACTCCTGTTGGCTTTAAATTTAAAAAAACAACATTTTGTCCCAGAGAGCAGAAAAAATGCGTTACTGGTAGAAAATGTTAAATTATAAAAAAACAACATTTTGTCTCAGAGAGCAGAAAAAATGCGTTACTGGTAGAAAATGTTAAATTATAAAAAAACAACATTTTGTCTCAGAGAGCAGAAAAAATGCGTTACTGGTAGAAAATGTTAAATTATAAAAAA
>JAFTFU010000008.1 GCA_017458285.1 Clostridia bacterium
ATTTGAGGAAAAAACATTTCCATCTTGATATTTCTCATTAAGAAAAAGCAAAAAGTGTTCAATAGTCTTACTGGCTAATTGACTCGGTCCAACAACATTGTAGGGAATAAATGATGAGTTACAACTTGCCAATCTTTTTTCAAATTTTTGATTTGGTTCTGCAAAAGATAAACGATTAGAAACAAGTCGTCCCTGTTCATAATTCAGGCACATGTAACATCCTTCGAATTGAGGTTGAACTACGAGAATATGAGAACCTATTCCATATGGATCTAACCAACTATATATAACTGGTTTAGCTTTTTTTCTAAAAAAATGATTAATTTCAAAATTAGTCATCGTATCTCCAACACATGAGACAATAACGTCATATTCATCAAACACTGTGGAGTTTTCTGAAATTAATAATTGAAATTTTATCCCCTCACTCTCAATATCAAGCATTGGATTTTCAAGAAGCAATCTATCTTCCATTGCAACTACTTTCTGTATTCGTTGCTTCAAACTATCCATTCCCAAATAATGTCTTGAAATGTTATCAATGCTCAAATAATCAGGATCTATCATAAATAACTTAGAAACTCCCAATTTTGAAAGATTAGAAGCAACAAATGACCCCACGGAACCTAATCCTATTACCGCTACTTTTTTATTGATTAAACTAAAATCTTGTGATGTCCTATCTATTTGGTAGCTAATATCTTCTCTTTCAATCAACAATGGAGTTACTTTGCATATATCCTTATTTTTCCCAATTAATGGAAAACATTCCTTTGAATATTCAAATTTAGCCCCAATAAAAATAGTATTACCTTCATGCACGGGCAAAGCTATAATTAGAATAAATTTCTTTCTTTTTTTCCTACTCCATTTTTTAAAAGCTTTTCTGACACCTGAGGAAAGATTACCTGTAATCATTTTTTTAAAAGTAAGAGAATTTAATTCTTTCTTTGGGTTAGGGGGAATAATTTGATTATTTTTTCTAATTGGAAGAAGATAAGTCTCTATTCCCTCATCAAAAGAAGGAATAACTTTATCCCTCAATTCTGTCCCTTCATTGAATATATAGAGAGAATTTTTGAATATAGCTAAATTTAATTTACCAAACTTAGTAAACTCCTCAATATATCCTTTTGCACGTAGATAACTCGACTCTTTTCTTGTACATAACTCCATCCAATATGAAAGAAATTCTTCTCTTAGTTCCTTTCTCATTTGAGGTGTAGTCCAGCTATCAATAACATCAAGCACCTTTTCGCAACAATCTTTTAATAACCCTTCTGAGTTGCGAATATCCCAAACTAAATTATCCTCGGCTATATAGCAAATTTTTCCATTAGAACTAATGTGAGTATAGTACTCATCAATGTTGGAATAATTTTCTATAAAAAATTCTGGAATTAACTTGGGAAATTCTTTAGGGATGATGATTTTAACTTGATATTTGTCATACTCACAAAGATACGCTTCTGAATCTAAACCCAACAACTCAATAATGTTTTTTTGAAAATAATTTTTTAAAATCTCTTGAGTATTCAATATAGGTTCCTTCTATGCGCTTGGATGATCACTTATAATGGCTCTACTTGAGAATTTTTCAGCTGTCTCTTCTTGTTCAATAATTTGAAATTCTTCACCAAATTGTTTATTCAAAATTGTTGTCGCTTCGTGCAAATCACTTGTATTAATCGCATCATCTAATGCATCTCGAAGAACGACTAATTTATCATGGAAATCCTTCATTTGGACATTAGATACCTTTGTATATACATCCTTATATGGTTTAACAGGGAGGATTACTTCTAATCTCGGATAAAATTCTTTTTTATCTGAATCATATTTCTGCTTAAAATTAGAAATCATAGTTGATACAAAATCCTTTAATGCCTCCGCATCTTTATAATTCGTATTAAACGACATAGAATCGATAGTTTTTTTAGGTCTAAAGTTATTCAGAGCAAAAACAGAGATGCCTATTCCTGTTGGTCGATTTTCCTGATTTTTAAATTTAATATCTTTCCAATGCTTTAAATACCGAATGATTCTCCGAAACTGTTTCCTGTCATCAACGTTGTCCATAGCACTATTAATTTTCTGTGTTAAAACTTTAGGATCTGCTTCTTCCCAAGATATATTTTCCTCCAAACTTCCTAACTTCCCACGAGCCAAAAAAATATTTTCATCTTCAATACAATACAAAGCAACATCAACGTGAACATTATCTTCTGGAAATATGACTGTTACGCAAGGTTGTTTAACTTTCACGTTTTCGTCACCAAACACACCTACAAGAGCATTATATAAGGTTTCTTTCGCTTTCTTGGGAGTCATATCTTCTCTTGTGAAATTTCCGATAGCTCCACGATCAATATCATAGTCTCCATCTTCATAAGGTAATACACCAGTGAATGTCGAATAACTTCCTTGATTAAAAAATACAACTTTAAATTCTGTTACTCCAGAAGCAATTGCATCTTCTACCTTTTTTCTTTTTTTTATTAAAATATCTTTGTCATCCATCTCAAGTCTTATCGCTTCATGAAATTGTATAAAGCTAGATTGTAATTCTCTCATAAAAAATTCTTCCTTTATTTATTTTCTTAACATTAATTATATCACATGGACATCAAAAACACTATATGTTGTATCAAAATTGAATTAAAAATAATTTTAAATACTACATATAGAATACAAATTACTATTTCTTATAACATGTTGTCTGTTATATTTTTTTAATAAATTCATTAATTATTTTTTCTATTTCCAAATCAAATTCTCCTACAAACTTAACATCAAAAGAATTTAAGGAAGAAAACTGGTTATTTTCTTTTAAAAAACTTCATAATCTTGAATGATTATTAATTTCATTTTTTAAAAGTTTATCTTTTATTTTATACCCCCATATTTTGATAGAACCAGCTCTCTGAAGGTATCCTAAAATCTTACAATTGATATTGTATAAATTATACAGAAGGAAGAAACTATGCAAAAATGATACTCAAAATATTTTATAGAAACAATTGTTGACTTATACCAAACAAGTCAATCCGCAGCTCATCTATCTAAAGAATATGTGTGTACTGAAAACATGAGACGTGATGTGTTTATTGAAATTTGGATATCTTTCTTTAATCATATCATCCAAACTCCCATCACTTTGAGAGGTCTTGTTATTAAAGAAACCTGTAAACAAATTAGGTATTTTCAAGTTTAAATAATGCACGAGAAAAATTTCCATGATTTCATTTATTACTCCAAAGCTAAATATTTGCTTCAAAATATTTCTTGCTTTGGCTAATATATTTGAAGAAAGTGGTTTTCCGGTCTGAAGACTTTATGCTTCCCTGTAAATTGATTCCACTATCTTGGATATATAAAGGAAAAATAAATGTAAGCAAAATATCATCTGGAATCATTCTTGGACCCACCGTATCTATTTTGTGTTTTTATTTATAGTAATTTATACGACTATAACTCCTCACTATTTAAAAAAATAAAACTCAAACGGTATCGGTATAGACCCATACTCTTGATAACGAAAAAGGGTATTTTTCGGCAATTATAAGCCCTTTTACAACTAACCTTAACATTTTCGTTTTTGCTTCATGTCACAAAAAAGCCCCTAAACACCTAAGTGTCCAGGGACTTCATTCACTATGATTATTTCACAAGTTATACTATCAGATTAATAAAACTCATCGGGTAAAATCGTTTCGCCAAGTTTAACGTTGTCGCGGTAGTCGATCGGTACATCGATGACTACTGGTCCTGTTGTAACGTCTATTTCAGAAAGGACTTTGGCTAGGTCTTCTTTATTTGTAACACGAAGGCCACGAGCACCAAATGCTTCTGCATATTTGACAAAGTCAACTGGGCCAAAGTCAACGCCTGATGCGCGACCATATTTCATGACTTCTTGGAATTCAACCATGTTGTAACGGCCATCATTCCAGATGATATGGATCAAAGGTAACTTAAGACGGACAGCAGTTTCAAGCTCTTGTGCTGAGAACAAGAAGCCACCATCTCCTGAGATAGAATAGACTTTTTTA
>JAFTFU010000071.1 GCA_017458285.1 Clostridia bacterium
AAATGCGTTACTGACAGAAAAAGTTAAATTATAAAAAATAACATTTTGTCTCAGAGAGCAGAAAAAATGCGTTACTGATACAAAATGTTAAATTATAAAAAACAACATTTTGTCTCAGAGAGCAGAAAAAATGCGTTACTGACAGAAAAAGTTAAATTATAAAAAATAACATTTTGTCTCAGAGAGCAGAAAAAATGCGTTACTGATAGAAAATGTTAAATTATAAAAAAATAACATTTTGTCTCAGAGAGCAGAAAAAATGCGTCACTGATAAAAAATGTTAAAGTAAAAAAATATATATGAAAGGAGAAGAACTATGCGTAAAAAAACAAGTAATTTTCTAAATAAGATAGTAAAAAAAGACTATAATAATTTGCTTGAGGAAATACTTGAAAAAAAGGATTTTGAAGAAAACGTAAAAAATCTTCTCCTTGAAATTTTATACAAAACAGAAGTTGCGTACAAGGATTACAAAACAGTAAAAAGAGATGTTGAATCTCAAGATGAATACATGAAAAAAATAACAAGAATAATACAAAAGAACTGCAAAAAAATAACTACAGTAAAGCCAAAATCAGAGCAGGCAAAAATACTAAAAGGAAAAAGCTATGAAATAGACAAGGAAAATAAAACAATTACGTGCTATCCAATTGGGACAAAAATGTTATACTGCATAGCACAAATAAGCAAGCAAGACAAAATAATAAACGAAAAATACTATTTAGTAAATAAAACGTTAGCAGAATTAATAAACATAGGAAATAGCATTGACAAAGTAGAACCATTAAGAGATTTTAATGGGTGGTCATGGTCAACAATAAAAAAAGAAATTGAAAACATAGATTGCAATTTAGCATACCAAAATTTACGCATTCTGCTTGGAAATGAATTTTTAGAAAAATGGGTAAATAATAAAGAATACATTTTAGATTATTATGACTTATTACAACTAAAATTAGAAGAAAAATATGGAACTGAAAACAAAGACAATTTTATGGAATTATTAAATTTAATATCAGTTTTAGTCTATAAAGAAATATATTCAGAAGAAAAAGAAAAATTAGAAAAAGAAGAAGAAGAAAAGAAAGCTTTATTACAAAAATTTGAGAAAAAGCAAGAATATATTGAACAAATTACAAAAGAAAAATTAGAAATAACAAATCAAATAAAATACTTAGAAAAAATAAAAGCAAGTAGAAAGTCATTGCAAGAAGAGTACCAAAAAAGAAATGAAAATCTACCACTAGAAAAAAAGATTTTTAGTATGAAAGTCTTAGCAAAACAACTAAAAGAAGAAGAACAAGAGCTAAAACAAGAATTAGAAAAAAGAAACAGAATGTTAAATCCCACAAATTACGTTGAAGAAAAAAACAAACTAGAAAAGCAATACAATTTACTAAAAACAGAGAATTTAACAGAAAAATTAATAGAATTTCAAAATATATTTATGGAATGTTTTGAAATAAATCTAAAAATAGCGACAGAAAAAGAAGATATTATAAACTTAATATACAACTTTAGATATTATGAGATGTTACCAATAGATGAAAAAAGAAACATACAAGAAGTTACAAAGCTTCAAGAACGATTAAAAATCATAGAAAAAAAATTATGGAAAAAAGCTCTAAATACTAAGCTAATAAATGAAAATATAAGTTTTGAAATATTTCAATATATCTTTAAAACAAAAATAATAAGTTTAGAAACCTTATATATAACAATAAAAAAGGTAAACAATAAAATAATTATAGAATTTACAGAAGATAACGAAAATGGATTTGAAGAAAAATTTGAAATAAGTAACAAGGAGGAAATAGATGAAAATAACATTTTTAGGGGCAACAAAAACGGTCACAGGTTCAAACTTTTTAGTTGAGGCTGCCGGAAAAAAATTTTTAGTTGACTGTGGAATGTATCAAGGTAAAGGAACATCAGAAGAAGAAAATTATGAACCATTTGATTATAATCCAGAAGAAATAGATTTTATGCTATTAACACATGCACACATAGATCATTCAGGAAGAATACCAAGATTATATAAAGAAGGATTTAAAGGTCCAATTTATGCACAAAAAGCAACATGCGACTTATGTGCCTTAATGTTACCAGACAGTGGTCACATTCAAGAAATGGAATCTGAATGGAAAAACAGAAAAAGAATAAGAAAAGGTGAGCAAGAGTTACAACCTATCTATACTGCACAAGATGCTGTAGAATGTTTAGAAATATTCAAAGAAGTAAATTATGATGAAATAATAGAAGTTGCACCAAATTTAACGGTTAGATTTAATGATGCAGGACATATGTTAGGTTCAAGCTCAATTGAAATCTGGGAAAAAGAAGGAGAAAAAAGCACAAAAGCAGTATTTACAGGAGACTTAGGAAATAATGACATTCCGTTACTAGGTCAGCCAACAATGCTTAATGCAGCAGATTACTTAATAATGGAATCAACATATGGTAACAGATTACATACAAGAAATGACCAAAAAGCAGAAATATTCTTAAATATAGTTTCAGAAACAATAGAAAAACAAGGAACAGTAGTAATACCATCATTTGCAGTAGGAAGAACACAAGAAATTTTATATGAACTAAATAAAATCAAAGAAAATACAACAGATGAAGAATTTTTAAGAAAATATAGAACATTAATGAAATGTCCTGTATATGTAGATAGTCCGCTAGCAATATCAGCAACTGAAGTATTTAGAGAAAATATGAACTTATTTGATGACGAAACAAGACAAAGAATACAAAATGGAGAAAATCCACTAGAATTTCCGGGACTTAAATTTACAAGAACAGCAGAAGAATCAATGGCATTAAATGAAGACAAAACGCCTTCAATAATAATATCTGCAAGTGGAATGTGCGAAGTTGGAAGAATAAAACATCATTTAAAGCATCATTTATGGGAACCAAACAGCACAATATTATTTGTAGGATATCAAGCACCAGGAACATTAGGACATAGCATAGTAAATGGTGCTAAAAAAGTAAAAATATTTGGAGAAGAAATTGCAGTTAAAGCAAGAATTGAGTACATTGAAGGATATTCAGGACATGCTGACCAAGAAGGACTGATGAACTATGTATATTCATTTATCAAAAAACCAAAACATATCTTCTTAGTTCATGGAGAAAGTGACTCTCAAGAAATACTAAAAGAAAAAATAATGCAAGAAGTAGGAGTAGAGGTTACAATTCCAGATTATGGAGAAACATATGAATTAAATGAAAACATAGAATTAATAAACAAAATCGAAAGACATAGACCTATACAAATAAGACAAGAAGTATTAAATAGATTATTCAAGTTAAAAGAAGAAATACTTGATATGGAAAACTTTGTAAGAGAAGATGTACAAAGTCCTGAATTAAAAGATGTTGATATCTTTAGAATTAACGAGAAAATAAAAGATTTAGAAAAGCAAATTTTAAATATAATAGAAGGATAATGGTTGAAAAATTAAGCTTGCCGATTTTATAGATTAGGTAAGTTTGAAGAATAATTATTTTCCAATTTAACAATAGCCTAAAAAGGAATGAGAGAGAAAAAATGAGTAAGTATTTAAATGAAGCCGTAATAGGAAATAAAAGCATATTAGCAACATTTACAAGCAAAGGAGAATTTTTAAGAATATTTTATCCAAACAGAGATAGTAGACAATTTTTAGAACTTCTAAATTGCGGGCTTAAAGTAAATGATTCAGATATAATATATTTACATGATGATATAAACAATTTGTACAAACAGTATTATGATACAGACACAAACATACTTAATACTGAAATTACAAACACATACTTTAATTTAAAAATATTACAAACAGACTTTGCGATGGTAAAAGAAGATGTTTTAGTAAGAAGATACTTAATAATAAATGAAAGTAATATTGATTTAAACATCAACTTTCTAGTACGTTCAAAGCTCTTAACAGATCAAAACAATTTTGTTGGGGCAAAAATAATTGATGGAGGAGTAATTCAGCATTCACATGACTTTTCACTTTCAATATTTTCTAAAAACAAACTACTAAGTCATCAATTAAATGGTGTAAAAGAAGCAATACACAATGCAGTGCTTCAAGATAAAGATTATATTGCAATGTCAAATGATGTAGCAATAAGTTATGACCTAGAAACTATAAAACCAGGAGAAAAGAAAGTTTTAGATTTATGTATTTTACTAAATGATAGTAAAAAAACAATAAATGATGTAGAAAGTGAAATTGAAAGAATTAAAAAAATAGAAATTCAAAAAGAATATAATAATGCACGTACATATTGGAAAAAGTATGTTAAAGAACATAATACTCTTGAATTTAAAGAACCAAAAAATACAATAGAAGAAAAAGTTCAAGACATTTACAAAAGAAGTATACTTTTATTTCCACTACTTACTAACCATAAAACAGGAGGGATAATTGCAGCACCTGAGGTTGATGAAGGGTTAAGTAAATGCGGAAGATATGGATATTGTTGGACAAGAGATGCGGTATTTATAACAAAAGCATTAGATATATTAGATATGAATTCAGAAGTAGACAAGTTCTATTTAAATTTTTGCAAGCTAACACAAAGTAAAAACGGAATGTGGGAGCAAAGATTTTACACAGACGGAAGATTAGCACCAAGTTGGGGATATCAAATAGATGAAACAGCAAGTGTAGTGTATGGTATATATAACCACTATTTAAAAACTAAATCAGAAAAATTCTTGAAAGAAAACTTACAGATGTGCGAAAAAGCAGTAGACTTCTTAAAAAGATATGTAAAAGATATTTTTTGTAGAGAAGAAGCAATAAAAAAAGAAAATGAATATGCTAAAAAATATCATGTAAGCTATGATTTATGGGAAATGTGTGAAGGAGAGCATTTATATTCATTTGCAAGCATTTTCGCAGCATTTGATGCGATACTAAAAATATATAAAGAATTAGGAAGAAAAGTATCTGATTTTGAAGGTGGAAACAGACTTAAAGACGAAAAAGTTGCTAAATCTTCAAGAGAAATAGAAGAATTACAAACGAAAATAAAAAAATATGTAAATGAAAAAATGTATGATTCTTCAAAAGGTACATATTTAAGAAACACAAAAGACGAAAAAATGGACATAAGCATTTTAGGTGCAGTTACACCATTTAAAATGTTTTCAGCAAAAGAAAAGAAAGTACAAAATACAGTAGAAAAAATAAATTTAACATTACGAACATACACAGGAGGATACACAAGATTTGAAAATGATCACTACATGAATAATCAACCATGGGTAATTTCAAATTTATGGATGGCGTTATATTACTTAGAAAAAGGCGAGAAGAAAAAAGCTAAAGAAGCATTTGAATTTGTAATAAAAACATCAGGAAAGCATGGATTTTTAGGAGAACAAATAGACAATTCAAGCTTAAAACCAAATTGGGTTATAGGTTTAGGTTGGTCGCATGCAATGTTTATTATAGTTTTAGAAAAAATATTGAAAGGGTAATTTTTATGAAACAAGAAAGAGGTTCAATAGTTTTATATGTATTAATTATGATATTATTTTTCATATTTGTATTAGCTGCTATATACATGAATTATAGCAGTAAAACAATTGCACAAAATCAGCAAATAAAGGAAATTGAAGAAAACTATAATAGATATAACACAGAAAAAAAATTAGATAGACTATATGTATCTAGATTACAAGAAGATTATATTACAGACCCAGTTGGAGCAATGCCAGAAAATGTAGAAATAATAGATTATGATTATGATAATGGAATAGTAATTCGAGATAATAATCAAAACGAATGGGTATGGGTAATAGTTCCAAAAAATGTAGTTTTTCAAACAGCCACATATTCTACAGATTATGAGAATATAGAAAAAGACTTAAGAGATTATGCTACATCATATAGAAATGGAGCGCAAAATCAAGCATTTAATTGGACTGATGAATGGTATGATGGAGAAGGAAACAACCTACAGGAAAGTTCAAATTTAGAAGATACAACAGGTTGTGGCTTAACATATTTAGAATACAACCAAATGTATAAAGATATGCTAAAAAGCATATACACATATGGTGGATTTTGGATAGCAAGATATGAAGCAGGAATAGAAGGAACTGATGTTACAGAAACTACAGGCAGAACAGCGCATACAGACTTAGGAGAAAACTATAAAAAAGCAGTAAGCAAAAAAAATACAATTTCTTATAACTGGTTATATTGTAGTGAAGCTCAGACTTTAGCAGGAGAAATGACCCCAAATGAGAATTACACAAGTAGTTTGATGTATGGTATACAATGGGATTTAACATGTAAATATATAGAAGAATATGGAAATTTAACATATGAAAATATTGCAGGGCAAAGTGATGGCATAGGAAGTAAAAACTGGGGAAATTTTAGTGATTCAGAATTTGATGTAACAAATGCAGATGCAAAAACAGCAAATGCTTATAATTCATTTTTTGAAACCAAATCAGAGGAAAGCATGTATTTATTTACATCAGGTGCTAGCGAAATAAATAAAGTGCTAAATATATATGATTTTGCAGGAAATGATTGGGAATGGACATTAGAACATGCAACATCTACTAAAACATCTCCATGTGCATTTAGAGGTGGGAATTTTTCTCACACAGGAGCTCAAACTCCTTGTGCATATAGAACAAACTACTCATCTACAACAACAAACTTTGTAGGATTTAGACCAACATTTTTTAAAAAATCTAGTGATGAAGTTGAATTTCTTACTTATATAGGAAGTAACGGAACTCAGACTATTAATACAGGATATGTTCCAAAGGTAAATACGAGAGTACTAGTAGATATAGTGTTTGAAGAAAATGCAAATACTAAAAAAGGTAATCAAAATAATACTATATTTGGAACTGGACTTAAAGATACTATATATGAAGTAGCAGCAAATTTTGGCGGTAATTCGGGCCAATATGATGAAATCTTTTATTGGGTAGATATAAAATATACAAGCGGAGCTAAAATATCAGCTCAAAAATATACAGGAATGCTTAATGAAAGATTTACTATAAACCTCTCAGAAACAAGTGCTGTTTTTTCAAATTCAAACCAAACAATTACAACTCAAATGAAAACTGTATCTACACATGATAAAGAAACAGAGCTATGTATTTTAGGAACAATTGATGAAACAGAAGAAGTAAAATCCTTTAATAGATATAATGCTAAATTATATGGAGTTAAAATATATGAAGGAGAAGAAATTGTTATGAATTTAGTTCCATGTTGTAAAAAAGATAATGAAGAAGTTGGAATGTATGACACAGTAAATAATGCATTCTATGGAAATATAGGAACAGGAACTTTTATTGCAGGCGAAAAAATTAAATAAAACAGTAATTGGCAGTTAAGTTTATTACTTTGATAGTTAGTAACTTAAATGCCAATTTATTTTAATAAAATATTAAAAACTCTATGACGTTTAAAATTAAGATTTGTAAACAAGTGATTTACAAAAAATTAAAAATGGAGGTGCTAAAAAGTTGGAAAAAATCGAAAAACAAAATGCAATAACATTAATATCTCTTACAATTACTGTAATTGTTTTAATAATTTTAGCTGGAGTTTCATTTAGTGTAATAGTAGGAGAAAATGGAATGATAAAAAATGCAATTAGATCAAAAGAAGAACACGAAACTGCAGAAGCAATTGAAACAGTTCAAAAAAAGGTTTATGCATACGAAGAAGCTTTGGAAAAAGAAAATATCACTATTGAAGACTTTTTCGAAAGTAAATATAACGAAAAAATTGTAAAATCTAAAGATAATCGATATATTTTAACATCAGAAAATAGAATATTTTACATTGATTTAAAAACTGATGAAGTAAGCTTAGTAGATAGATGGAATGGAAATACAAGTGATGAATTTGCAAAAGAAGAAGGAACAGAATCTAATCCTTTTATAATTAGAAATGCAGAAGAATTAAGTGCTTTTCAAAAATATGTAAATGAAGGAAATGACTGTGCAGGAAAATATGTAATGCTTGCAGATGATATTGTTTTAAACCAATATGTAAACATAGATAAAGTTGATAAATCTTTGCTAAAAAATTTTGAACCAATAAACGGATTTAAAGGAACATTTGACGGAAATAATTACACAATTTATGGTTTGTATATAGAAAGTACAAAAAGCAATGTTGGTTTTTTTTCAACAACTTCAGGAGCCCAAATTAAAAATTTAAATATATCCGGAGCGTACGTGAAAGGAGCTTCAAATGTTGGAGGAGTTGTAGGAAATGGCTTAGCCACTATCTCGAATTGTAGTATGGAAGGAAAAATAGTTGGAACAGGAAGCTATGTAGGAGGCTTTGTTGGAACACCAAGTTCAGAAGGAGGATTAAAAGTCCAAAATTGTATAAATTATGCTGAAGTAAATGGTAATGCAACAGGAACAGGAGGTATTACTGGAAGAGGTGTGCGTGGAACTGATATTTTAAAATGTGGAAACGAAGGAAAAGTTAATGGAAAAAATGACTGTGGAGGAATTATGGGTACTACATATAATTGGCCTACTGTAAAGCAATGTTACAATAAAGGTGAGGTGAAAGGAACATACAGTGTTGGAGGCATATGTGGTTATGCACAAGCTTCAATTGAAAACAATTATAATACAGGTAATGTCATATGTAGTTCTACTTATGCAGGAGGAATTACAGGGAGGCTTAATGCAGGAGCATGGGAAAAACACATAAATTGTTATAGTACAGGAACAGTAATAGGAACAACCAATATTGGAACATTATTAGGAAATTTAGCAGGAAACAATGTAAAGTTATTTTGGTATAATTTGGCAAATAATCAAAATTTAACAGAATTATCTGAAAATTTAAATAAAGCAACAGGTTCAGTAAATAATGCGGACGTTGAAGGTAAAGCAGAAGAAATAACAGAAGAACAGTTATTAAGCGCAAGTTTCTGGAGAAGTAATTCTTACTCAGAGTCAATTTGGTACTTAAGAGATGGATATAATCCAATATTAAAATGGGAGATAGAGTAAATTTTTTAAAAATTAACATTTTCTGCCAGAGAGCAAAAAAGTGCGTCGACTTAAACAAAATGTTAAAAATAAAAAAATACACATTTTGTACCAGAGAGCAAAAAAAGTGCGTCGACTTAAACAAAATGTTAAAAATATAAAAATACACATTTTGTACCAGAGAGCAAAAAAAGTGCGCCTCTGAGAAAAAATGTTAAAAATAAAAATAGGAGGGAATAAATGACGATTTATATTATTATTGGTATAGTGCTATTAATAGTTATTTATACTTTAGTAACTTATAATAGTTTAGTAAAATCAAACAATATAGTAGAAGAAGCATTTTCAACAATGGATGTATACCTAAAGAAAAGATGGGATTTAATCCCAAATTTAGTAGAAGTAGTTAAAGGATACAGTAAGTACGAACAAGACACATTTAACAAAATAACTACTATAAGGACAAATAGTTATGACACCATGACAACAAATAAAAAAATAAATGTTAATGAACAGTTAACACAAGAAATTTCAAAAATAATAGCAATTTCTGAAAACTATCCAGAATTAAAAGCAAGTGAAAACTTTTTACAACTAAGTAAAGATTTAACAAAAATAGAAGATGAAATAGCAAATAGCAGAAAATATTACAATGGAACAGTTAGATTATTAAACAATAAAATCGAAATGTTTCCAAGCAATATAGTTGCAAAGGTTTCAGGTTTTAAGCAAGCAACAATGTTTGAAGCAGGAATAGAAGAAAGAAAAAATATAAAGGTGGAATTATAAAATGAAACAAAAATATTTAATATATATAATAATTTCTATTTTAGGATTAATGTTTTTAGTTCCAAATAAAGTTTTTGCAATAACATCTTCAGGAGAGTATACTATAGAAAGTTATGATATTGATATGGTTGTAAATGAAGACAATACATTTGACATAACAGAAAGGATAACTGCTTACTTTAATATATCAAAACATCGGAATATTTAGAAAAATACCATTAAAAAATACTGTGGTAAGAGAAGATGGAACAAAATCAAATAATAGAGCAAAAATAACAAACATTTCAGTAAGTGAAGATTATACAAAATATAAAGAAAAAGGCTATGAAATTATAAAAATAGGAAGCAATAGTAGTACATACACAGGAAGTCATTCTTATACAATAAAATACACATATAACATAGGAAAAGACCCATTAAAAAATGCTGATGAATTATATTTTAATTTAATAGGTGACCAGTGGGATACAAGTATAAGCAATGTAACTTTTAAAATTACAATGCCAAAAGAATTTGATCCATCTTTATTAGGTTTTTCAAGTGGAAAAAAAGGCTATGTAGACAGCTCAAATATTACATATAAAGTATCTGGAAAAGTAATTAGTGGTTCCATAAATAATTTGTTAGAAGCAGAAGAAGCATTAACAGTTAGACTTACGTTACCGGAGGGATATTTTGTTGGAGCAAGTTATAATATAGATACATATTCAATTTTTGTAATGATAGTATGCCTTATCTCAGTACTAATTGCAGACAGGTTATGGGCAAAATATGGAAAAGATGATCCAGTTATAGAAACAGTTGAATTTTATCCACCAAATGGTTATAATTCAGCAGAAGTAGGATTTTTATATAAAGGATATAGTGATACAAAATCAATAGTGTCTTTACTAATATATTTAGCTGATAAAGGTTATCTAAAAATTGAAGAAACATCATATGGATATGAAGAGGAAACTAGACAGATTAATGATGATAAAAAACAAGCAGCCAGACTTAAAATTCAAGAACTAGAAAATAAAATAGAACAAGAAAAATTAAAAGATATAAATTCTCCTAAAATTAAAATATGGGAAAATTCGCTTAAAATATATAGAAATATAGAAAAATCAACTGATTATCAAGTGTCTGAAAATGCTAAAAACTTGCTAAATAATGCAAGAAAAGATTTAAATTTAAAATTTAGGATTATTAAGCTAAAAGAATATGACGGTAATAATGAATACGAAAAAATCTTTTTTGATGGATTATTTATGCCAGGTTCAGATAAAACATCTATAAATATATCTGATTTATATAATAGATTTTATATTACTTTAGACAGAATCAAAGAAAAACTTAATTCTAAACAAAATAAAAACAAAATATTTGAAGAATCTTCAAATAAGCAAGGAATTAAAATAATACCAATGATAATTGCAATTTTTGCTTTAATTACAATAAAGCCTGTTATTGAATATTCTGGAATAGAAAGTTTGATAATATCATTAATATTTCCTACAATAGGACTTTGCGTTTTAGGTGCAATTCTATTGAGCGAATCAACAACTAGCTCTAAAATAATAGGAATTATTTTTGCACTACTATTTGGAGGAATCCCATGGAAAATAGCAGTGTTACCTGCATTAAAAGAAAACAATATGTATTTAATAACATATATTGTTGGAATAATATGTGTAGCAACATTAATTTTATTTATAAAAATAATGCCAAAAAGAACGCCATATGGAAATGAAATGTTAGGAAAAGTACGAGGATTTAAAAGATTTTTAGAAACAGCCGAAAAGCCTCAGCTAGAAGGTTTGGTTGAACGAAATCCTGAATATTTTTACAACATATTGCCATACACCTATGCATTAGAAGTTTCAAATGTTTGGATAAAGCAATTTGAAACAATTGCAATTCAAGAACCAGAATGGTATAAAACAGATGAAGATTTTGATTTGCATTCATTTGGAATTTTTATTGATGAAACAATGTCTTCAGCGTCAAATGCAATGTCTCCTAGTCCATCAAGAGATAGCGATTCAAGCAGTAGCATTAGTAGCAGCTCATCTGGTGGAGGTATATCTGGAGGAGGCTCTGGAGGAGGCGGAGGAGGTTCATGGTAATCTCCAACAAATCATAAAATTTATCATTTTCTGTAAATTATAGCCGGAAGCGGCTAAATTGAGACAAAATATTAAAATAAAACCATATTTTATAATAATTTATCACATTAAAAGGAGTTTAAATTGAAAAAAATATTCAAACAAATAAATAAAGAAAACAAAATAACATTTATATTAACCCTAATAATAACTATATTAATATGTCAAAACTTTTTGCAAATGCACTATTCATCAGACACATATGTATTATATGATTTAGGGTATATGCAATATCCACAAAAATACTTTTTATTAGACGGACGTTTTATATCTGCAATAGTCTGCTATTTAGCAGGTCTAATAAAAATACCAATTAACGCTTATATTATTGGGATGGATTTTATTGGGATAATTTTTATTGCAACGGCAATATATATAATAAATGACATTGTATTAAGTTTAATAAAAATTCAAGATAAAAAGGTAAAAATAGCGACCTTAGCAAGTTCGTTTGTATTAATATTAAATCAATTTGCATTAGAATATTTACTATTTCCTGAATCAGCAATTATGTGCTTAGGAGTACTTTTAAATGTAATAGCAGTAAAATTCATGGTAAAAGAAACAAAACATAAATACGTAAAAATATTCATAACGTTACTGATTGCAGCGTTGTGTTATCAAGGAGAACTAAACATATTTCCAATTTTAGCATTAACAATTTACATAATAAAACAAATTACAGACAAGAGAGAATACAAAATAAAAGAAAAAGAGTTCTTAATAGAAATGATAAAATTAGCTGGAATTGTATGTGTGGTCTTAGTAATACTATTAGTTTTAGTAAAGTTTGGAAAAAACTTATTAAACAGTAAACAAGATAGAATGATGCATTTAAACAGTTTAGAAGCTGTTAAGTTAAGAGGCAGAACAGTTTTAGAATACATGGAAGAATTATGGACACAAAATATGCATATGCTTCCAAAACATGCGAGCACAATTGTATTATTAACAAGTTTAATTTTATTAATTACATTAAGAACAAAAAAAGAATTTATTATGCAATATATATTAACTATATTTGTAGCATTTTTTATTTGCGTATTACCAATGTTTTTATTCAATACTGGAATATGTGGAAGAGTAAATGTACCGCTAATGATGCTTTGGGGAGCATCGCTACTAATACTAATTGCACAAAGTACAATAATAGAAAGTCAAACCAAAAAAAGAATAATATATGCATTTGCAATTATTTCATTCATAATAAACAGTATATTTTTAATGCAAAATATAACAGAACATATTGCATCAAATAGAATAGAAGAAAATAATGGAAAAACTATAAAATATCTAATAGAAAAATACGAAAGTGAAACTGGACATAAAGTAACAAAATTTAGTTATTTGTATGATAGAGATCCTCAACAATTTGCTGTTGGAATAAAGCCAATTGGTTCTTTAACAGAAAGAAAATTAGCGTGTTCATGGAGTGTGCTTCAAGCAATGAATTTTTATTGTGAAAGAAAATTTCAATTAGTCGGGATTCAAAGAGAAGAGTACGATGAATACTTTTTAAATAAAGATTACTCAGAATTTTCAGAAGAACAGATAGTAATTAAAAATGACACAATATATATGCTTATATATTAAAAACAACATTTTTGTTAATCGAAAAAAAAGAAGATTATCGTTAATTTTAAGTTGAAATCATAAACTAAAAAATTCTTTAAGTATTATACTTAAAGAAAATGTAGTGTTGTTAAAAGATTAAATTTTCTACACACGAGAGAGGAGAAAAATTATGAAAAATCAAATAAGAAAAACAAAAGAACCAAAAGGAATAACTTTAATTGCATTAGTAATAACGATTTTAGTATTAATAATATTAGCAGGAGTAACGCTAAACGTATTAACAGGAGAAAACGGAATAATAACAAAAGCAGTAAAAGCAAAGGAAGATACAGAAACAAAAAGCGCAGAAGAACAATAAAAAATTGCAGTAATGAGCTCAATGGACTTTGCAAATGGAAGTTCAGAAATACTAATAGATGAACTTAATAAAAATATACAAGAAATAAAAGGTCTAGAGGAAAATACTTTGATTAACAAATTACCTACAATTGTAACAATAAACGATGTGCAATATGAAATTGAATACGATGGAGAAGTTGTAAAATTAAACACATTACTTCCAGAAGGATATGTTGGGGTTGAGTATATCGAAGGAAATGGAAGACAGAATATAGATTTGGGAATGAAAGGAAATAACCATCTGGTATATCAAATTAAATTTCTACAAAAAGAGTATTATGGAGGAGTAACAGTTGGGGTATATAATTGGGTTGGAAATGGACCTTATGATGATCAGAGATTATTTATGACAGGGGGAAATTTACTTTTGGATTGGGTTCACAGTGTAAGATTGTCAAAAGAATATGACAATTTACTTAATGTAGTTCACAATTATGAATTTGGAAATAGATATGTTAAGGATTTAGAGACAAATGAATTGTTATTAAATGGGAGTTTATATGAAACAGAATTTGAAACAAATAACAATATAATTATTGGCGGTGCTGCATTGCAAGTATACAGTTTAAAAATATTTGATAATGGTAAAATTGTTAGAAATATGAAACCATGCCGTAGAACTGCGGATAATAAAGTTGGAATGTATGATTTAGTAGAAGATAAATTTTATTCAAGTAATTCTACAACAGAATATATTGCAGGAAATGAAATATAAACTTTTTCACATTTTGGTAGTTTAAAATTAAAAAGTAATAAACTTTAAACAATATTTTTCCAAAAGTATTGAAGAAAATTTAAAAATATAGTATAAATATAAAAGATAAAAAATAAAGTTATGAATATATATTTGGGGAGTTGAAAGCGATGAAAAAATTACCAAATGGAATAAGCAATTATGAAGAATTAGTTGAACAAAACTATTATTACGTAGATAAAACAATGTATATAGAAAAGTTAGAAAGTTTATCAGATAAAAGAATAATGTTTTTAAGACCAAGAAAATTTGGAAAATCATTATTTACAAGCACGTTAGAGAATTATTATGATATATTAAAAGTTGATAAATTCGAAAACTTATATGGAGAAACATATATAGGAAAAAATCCAACAAATTTAAGAAATAGATATCACATATTAAAATTTAATTTTTCAGGAATAGATACAGCAACTGAAGAAACAGCAATAAATGGATT
>JAFTFU010000001.1 GCA_017458285.1 Clostridia bacterium
AAGAAAAAGAAAAACAAGAAAAAGAAGAAAAGGAATTTAACAAACTATTAGAAAAATATAATTTAAAAAGTTTAGATCAAGATGATTTACAAATGTTAAAAAGAATTTCGTCCAATATGGCTGGTAATGGATGGGCAGAAGTAAGTTTATTCTTTTCAGGAAGCAATGAAGATAGAATGAAGATTAATAGACTTGGTTGTATACAAGAACAAAATTGGATTATAATTAATCAACTTGTAAAATTAAATAATAATATTGAAAAATTAATTAATAAAAAAGAAAAATAAAAAAGACACGTGCTGTAACACGTGCCATATGAAAACCCGATACGCAAATATCAAAACAAATATAGGATTACTATAAATGTCATAGGTTTTCTATTACATTATAGCATATCCTATTGAAATAAACAATAAAGGAAGTGCTAAAAATGTCTGTATTTAAAGATAAAAGTAAAACGAAAGATGGTAGACAATGGAGATTTAAAGTATATTATCATAACGCTGATGGAAAATTAGTTCCTTATACTTCAAAAAGGTATCTAAAAGAAAAAGAAGCTAAAGCCGAAGAAAGAGTATTCATACTTAATAGAGATACTCCAGTTAAAAAAAAGTTTGAAACTGTTGCTGATGATTACTTTAAAGATGCCAAAACAAGAATAAGAGAATCAACCTGGATATCATACAAATCACAATATGAATTTAATATATTGCCATACTTTAAAGGTAAGTTTATTGATGAAATAAATGTTGCTGATATAGAAAAATGGAAAACAGAACTAACTAAAAGAAAAATTAAGTTATCTAGTTGCAATCAATACTACGTAGTTTTAAAAGAAATATTTGTGTTTGCAAATAAAAAATACGAATTGAATTATAATCCTGTTACTTTAGCTGGAAGATTTAAAAGACGAAATGATGAAGTTAGAACAAAAGAAAAAATTAGATATATATCATATGAAGATTTTAATACTTTTATTGATGTTATCGAAGAACCTTTATGGCATTCTCTTTTTATGACTTTATATTTTACAGGAATGAGAAAAGGTGAATTAATGGCTCTTACATGGAAAGATATAGACTTCAATAGAAATGTAATAAGCATTAATAAAACAGTTTCTTTTCTTACAGAAAGTGGAGAATATAAAATTACTACTACTAAGAATTCTCTTAATAGAGAAATATCTATGTCACGTTCTTTAACTAAAGAATTAAATGATTATAAAATATATGTGAAACAATTTGAAGGTTTTAATAGCAACTGGTTTGTTTTTGGAAACAATGATGTATTAAAACCACATAATATAACAACAAAAAAAGACAATTATTTTAAGAAAGCAAATCTGGAAGACAAGATAATATCAATACATGAATTTAGACATAGTCACGTTAGCTTATGTATAAATGAATATTTGAAATCAGGGCAAAATGATTCGACAAAATTTTTCTTAATGATGTCTCAAAGGATGGGACATAGTCTTAGAGTAATGCAAGAAGTTTATATGCACCTCTTCCCTACTGCACAAGACAATATTGTAGACTTATTAAATAATTTATGATAGTTTTTAGTACCTAAAATAGTACCCAAAATAAAAAAAGTGCCGATAAAATAAGGATTATCGACACTTTCATTTTTATATCATAAAACAATGTTTTAATCTAGTTAGGTATAATATAGCACAATTTAAACATTTTAAGATACATTTAATCATATAAAGTTATGTTAATTTAACAATATTAGTAATTATTTAGTACCTATTTTGGTAAGGACATTAATGTCGGTACCAAATTAAACCTTTGTGCAATACACTCTACCAGAAGCACCTTTTATACAAACATATCCTGATGGAGTTCTAGCCCAGACACCATATGCATTATTAAATATTTCATAAGCTGTGAATACTGTTCCTGCTCGATATATTGCATCTGCATTACCATTTGAACTTGTTGCATTTCTACGACCATCAGGTGTTAATTGGCATACTTTTTTGATTGTATAATTTGTACCTGGACCAGTTCTAACATACATAGTACCATTTGTCTTATAGTTTCCAGTTATAAAATTATTTTGTCCTGGATTGTTTGTTGGAGCTGGTGTTGGTGTTGGGTTATTATTAACCAACTGAATTGAAGATTCATCCATCCAACCTAAATCTCCTGTAGTATTGTATGGATGTTTTGCACCACTTGCAATTCTTGTAATTTTTGTTTTTTTATTCTTAGCATTCCCTGCTGGAGTTGCAGCATTTGATGATTTATATAATGGACCATTAATTATTACCTCATCACCTTTATTAAATTTTGTTGAAGTATTATTTGTATTGTTATTATTTGATGGTGTAGAACTTATATAATCAACAAATTTTAATTTACCATGATCAGTCCATGTTCTAGTATTATATCCACTTTTTCTGCCAATATTTCCAACTGCTGTGATTTGTACTCCATCTTTCCAAATTGGAGTACATTCAACTGCAAGCCCATCTCCAATATAAATTCCTATATGTCCGTCCATATGAACTGCTTCTCCAACTTGAATGTTTGAAAAATCTCTTGAAACACCTGTGCAATAATTCATCATTCCGTTAGCATTTGTATCAGGGACTCCGTTTGATGCGTACCTTGCACCACCATAAGTTGCATTAACATTTCCATTCCATCCCCATAAAACACCTTTTATAAGATTAACACAGTCAAAACCAAAAGTATCGGCACTGGCATTTCTAATTTTATTTATCCTTGATGATTGTTCATTATATGCATAATTGTGAGAATATCTATTTTTATTAGTTGCATTCATTGGTGCTCCAAAACATCCATAAACATATAATGTTTTATAATTATTAGCTATATCTTTTACTTTGTTAGCTAATTCAATATTAGTCATTACACCCATAACTATTCTACCTCACTTTCTTCTTCGTTATATACGTCTTCTGTATCTCCTACAGATTCAACAAATTCTTCTGTTTCAGTTGCTTCTGTTACTTCAACATCCTTTTTTTCTTCTTCCATTTTTTACACCTCTCTTTCAATTAAAAAGGAGAACTTATTTTGTTCTCCTCTATTTATCTGCTTCTGGTAATCCTGTTGCAATTGATGTTAACATTGATGCCACACCACCTAATAAACCTGTTACTAGCCATGCTAATACTATATAAACAATATTCCAATCTGCTTTTTGAATCATATCTGATGTAATAACTAATCCTACTGGCAATGTACTTGCTAAATTTTGTGCAACAGTTCTTATTGCTCTAGTAATAGCTGCTTTCCAAAACTTCTTATCCACAATTACACCTCCTTCCAATTATTTAGATATTAAGAAATCCTGTAATTCTTCTTTTGCTTTTTCTAATTTATCCTTTGAATTTCCATTGATGTTATGATTTAACAAAGCTAGCATTGAATTACACATAACCTTAGTAAATCCTTCTTTTTCTTTTTTATCTCTTTCTAAGTCTTTTAATCTTTCTTCATGATTGCTAATTATTTTTTCGTGTTGAACTACTTTGCTTTGCTTTTTCCAATTTAAAAGGAGGTTTATCGCACCTCCCATTGTTATAACAGCACCACATAAAGCCAATAAAACTAGAATGAAATTTTTAATTTCTTCAAATCCCACTTCTATTCCTCCACTTCTTCTAATTGCTCTAAATATTGTTCTACTTTTGACTTATATTTTTTTGGAATATCTTCAATAGTTATAACTCCCATCATTACTTGATGAGCTAAGAATTTTATTTTTGTATTCACTCTTCATCACCACCTAATAATTCTTCTAACCACATAGCCTCCAAATCACTTACTCTTTGTTCTAATGTGATTTCTATTTTTTTAGGTGGATAATCTAAATAATTCATAGGATTTTCTGAAATCATTTCTTCTGTTATTTCATTTGTATTTACTGTAAATTCATTTTTTTCATAAATAAAAGAGGTACTTCCGTCCTCTTCATTTGTTTTTTCTTCAATGAATTTGTTAATAAATACATCTGCTGTTCCATCGTGTTTATCCATATATTTGAATTCAGGCTGTCTCTCGTTGTATTCTGTTAATACTTTCATTTGAAATTACCTCCTTCGCTTTTTTCAAACTTTTAGAAAGTTTTACTTTCTTTGCATATTTCTTATTAAATGTATGTTTAAAATATCCATAATAAGATACTATTTTGTATGCATCTTCCAATGTCATTTCGTTTCTTGTATCTTTTACTTTAATAAAAACCTTATTAGCTCTATTAAATATTCTTCTTCTAACAACTGTTTTATATGAATACACCTTATAACCCATCATATCAATAGGTCTTGAATCTAAAGGAAACAACTGATGATCTGGTTTTAATTTTAATCCAAGAAAATCATTTAAATATTTTTCTAATTCAATAGCAGCCTTTTTTACATGTTTTTTATTTGAACCTAACATAATAATGTCATCCATGTAGAACAATACATGATGAATCAAATTATATCTTTTTCCTCTTCTTTCAACATAAAGCATTTCACTTACATAATGATATGCATAAGATAAAGTATAATTTGCTATATACTGACATAAATATGAACCAATACATAATCCTTCTTCGTAGGTATCAACTAATGTAAATGCTAAATATAACATGTCATTATTCTTTATATCTCTATTTAAAAGCTTCTTAATAACAGGATGAGATAAGCTGGGATAGAATTTTTTAATATCTGCTTTAAATATCCAGGCACATTTTTTAGGATTAGTTCTAACCCAAGTTTCAATTGCATTCTTACCAAATAATTGTCCTTTGTTTTTTAATGAGGCACATTGATAATGTCCTATTTTAGCATTAAACATTTTCTTCATTGCATTAACTGCAATATAATCATAACATTGTTGTTTCATGCTAGAAATCCCAATTCTTCTCGTCTTTTTGCTTAATGAATCATATCTATCACTATATCTAATTGGAACTAATTTAATACGTCTTTCTTTGATTTCAAGATACATTTCATTAGCGATATAATCAACAAGAAAAAAGAGTTGACTTCTGTCCTCTCTTGCTATTTTTCTAATCTTATTAATTAGTTTATGTCGAGAAGATGCTTTTTTATTTAGTATCTTCTCAACATAATCAGCAAAGAAAGAAGCCGTATCATACCTCGTCCATCTTTGCCGTCCACTTGTTGAACCATTCAAACAATCGTAAATGCTATATTTAACAAATTCAAAAGATAATTCAAAGTCTTTTAAATATCTTTTCATTTGTTGTCTCCTTTCAAGATATCAGGGGCTTTCAGTCTTATTTTACTAACCCCACACTATACCTATTTATCATATAGTGTCCCTACTCATCATCATAATATATTACTATATTATTTATATTTTTAGGTTGGTGTTTCAATCTCATAATTTTAGCATTGCTATTGATGAACTATCGTTCATGTCCTACTTAGGTACGGTGCCAAAAATTAACTCATATTTATTTTATCTTGAATTACGAGCGAGGATATTCCAGTTAGCATTAGATATAGTGTTATTCGTATTCAGGCAGGAAAGCCCAGCATTAGTTCCATTATTCATATTACCGAGCCACAAAAGCAAAAACCTCTATTTTGGCATCCACGTATTATTATACACTTTTTATTCTATTTAGACAATTATCTTTTATAAATGGGGAGAGCCCCTCTTGGCTATTCAGCCAATTCACCCCCAACACCATTTATTGAAAGACGAGCGAGGAAATGCCAGCTAGCATAAGATATAGCGCCATGCGTACTCAGGCAGGAAAGCCCAGCATGAGCTCCATAAGCCACATAACCGAGCCACAAAAGCTCTCTTTGACCACTTGCTGCATTATCTACATATAAGCCATCTGCATAACCTACACTAGAACCTGCTCCACTTCCTCCTGCTTGTGTAGGAACAGCAATTCCGTGTTCTTGATCAAATCCATATTCTTTAATATAATTCCATGAATTTAACGTTGTTGGAACCATCTCCATACTAGATTTTATAAAGTTAGATTGAATAGTAGTAAAGTTTGTAGATAACTTTGTTACGTCATTTGTATAGTACACTTCTCTTGTTCCAGTTGAATCTTTAATATTAGCTATCGCATTACCTGCAACTTCATATCCTCCTACAGCAATTTCTATACCGTTATATACAAATCCATGTCTTCCGTTTGTATTAGAACCAATAGAACCAGTTCTACCTAGGATATTATCACTAAATCCTGAACGTTCATGCATTGTAGAAACATATGTAGTCGTTGTAGTTGTTATAGGAACATGATCCAAAATTAATGCTGTATTATTTGAATCAATTACTTCTTTACCAATTACTTTTACATCATATGCTAAATTATGCATATAAGCATTATTTCTATCGGTACTACTATTTGAACCTTTATCTCCAACAGAAACATAAGTATTGATATCAATATTTGCAGCTTGTGCTGTTGTTATAATAACTCTACTCTTATTTGTTTCTGTTGCAGCAACAACATATTGCCTATTATTATCTGTATTACCTTTCATAATAGATTGAGTATCTCTTGTTGCAAATTGTAAATAGAATGATGTAAGAATATGCATATAATCAGACATAAGTCCTGCAGAATAATAATTACTTCCTTTAGCTCTCATTAAATTAATACATCCACCATAACTAATACTATCTGAAAATTCTTCTTCACTTGGATTTTGTGAAGCATTCATATTTAAATAATGAGCTGGAATTAGTCCTTTTGAACTATATAATTTTCCGTCAATATCTCCTACAACATATTTTCCAACAACAAACCATGAATTATATGTGCCATCTTTATTTATAGCCTGTGGAACGATTGTATAGCCCTCTTTTGGATAGAAACATCTTGATATATATAAATATCCATCTTCAATCCAAATCTTCTGCCAATAGGTTCTAAATAAGCAAAAAACGTCTACTTTTCCTGTATCTCTAAATGTTGACATTCCTTTAATTGATGTAATATGTCTTACTCCGTTGCTATCAACTTCTGCATTACAATCAACACTTTCCCATGCTGGACCATATGTATTAACTTCTTTTGTCGTATCTGTTGCTGGAGTTAATATTAATCCTTCGTTATCATCTAGTTTAACTCCTGCTGATGTATTACTAGTGTCCCATAAAGGAAATTTAACAGTGTATGTTTTATAATCAGGATGTAATGCAATATAATTATTAACTCCCTGCTCTATTCTTTTTGAATTTGCATATGGTGCATAATATGTTTCTTCTTCATAATTCAATATACTAGAATTGACATTATTAATTTTTGTTTCATAGTTATCATTAAAGTCGCTTAGTTTTTCTTCATAATAATCGTCCATTGCAGCTTCTAATTGTTCTTGAAGTGTTTCAATTGAAACTGGAGTTTCATCAGATAAGAACGCACTAAATGAACCATCAATAACTAAGAAATATAAACTTTCTGCTGATACAACTTTTTGTATTGTTTCCCCAAAAGTATATGCTCCGTAAACACCTACATTAACCTTACAATTTTGTTTAGCTACTTTATAAGGTATATAGCATGCATTTTCGTATTCACCTATTGTCTCTAATCCTACTTGGATTTGCTCTTGACCATCTATTTTAAATGTTGCATATTTTGTTAATGTTGTTTCATCCCATGAATCTGAATCAAAAGAAAAATTAAGCAAAATACTTTTATAATTACCAGTTGGTATTCTAACTGGTATATTTGAATTTAATGTTAAGTCTCCATCTCTAATTGATGTTATTCTCAATTGATCTGTTACACTTATATTAATTACTTTCATTTTCAAAATTCCTTTCTTAAATTAAGATTTTTGTTGCAAACTTATTTCGTATGTAACGCCTGATATATCTACTTCAAGTTTTTTGCTAGAAGAATTATAAATTATTTTTCCGTCTTCAATATCAGGGCAACTTAAAACGACACCATTATATGTGCCGTCTTTTCTGTATATATTTTCATAATTTGCTTGTGGTAAAGCTATTTCTAAATATCCTGCTAACTCGTGTAATTTTCCTATAGCAAGTTCTCTTTTACTTGCACTTATATTAATCAGTTTAAATGCTGATGGAATATAGACAACATTTGTTTGAACTCCTGTAGTATTAAATACATCCTTAACTACTAAATATGCGTAGTAGCTAGAATTGACATCTGATGTAATAACATCAAATAAATTTTCTAGTGTAAGTTTTATTGCTGTTGTTGTAATGTCATCAAAGTCCTGTTGATTTAAAATAACAGTTGTATAATTATTATCCGTTGATTTTTTATAATGTAATTCTGCTACAATTTCGGATGTACTATTAAAATAATAAGCTTCAATTAACGAAAACAAATTGAAAAAAGACTCATCAACTGAATCTCTTAATATATTAAAATTGCTTATCTTCGGTTGAGAATATTGCCTTACTGTTACATTTTGTGTATATGTTGCTGTTCTTCCTCTTGTATCTTTTACTGTAACAGATAATGTTGGATTATAGATAGCTAGTGAAGTTGTAAATGGTGAAGCATTAAAACTTTCGTTATTAAAACTTATTGAATAGGTTGTAATTGTTGAGCCGTATGCTCCTCCTGCATGAACTGTTCCTTTTATTTTAGAAATATTTTCTACAAAATCCGTTATTCCTGATGGTTTTGTTATAGTATCTTCTAAGGTTACACTTGATATTGAAGGCTTGAATTCCGTAGTATTGGGAATTTTTACTTTTAAATTAATCTCTTTTGAACCTATATCATTACCATTATAAACAGTTACTAATTTAAACTTAATTGTACCATTGTCGTTAGCTGTAATTTGATTAGCAATAGTCTTAGGAATAGTCCATGTATAAGAATCTGTGATACCTGATGCCAAACATGTTTCATTAATATTTCCGATAGAATAATATAGTTTATGTGTAAAAGATGTTGAACTTCTATTTGTCGATATAGTTACACTTTCTCCAACATTTTGCTCTGAAACAGATAGTGTAGGTATACTAGTTCTTGCAATAAAAGTTAATGCCGTCCAATCGGTTGCGACACCTCCAGAAGCTGGTATCCATTGAAGTGATTTATTTTTTGTGAAATACGCATAAGAATAACCACTTAGAGTACCATCATCTTTATGAGTAGGAGAAATATAGCCATCAACCGTCTGAGAACCATATCCCATACCACAACTATTAATATAAGCAGAGGCTATTAAAGTATCAACATTTGATCTATTATCATGCCAATAAATACTTTCTGTTCCCCCATTAGTTGAAGAATATGAAATATTTGGTGCAGAAAGTGTAGCTCGTGCATATACTGGTTTAGTATTGTTTGGAATTGATGTTTCTCCTGTCTCTGTAAATGCAGACTCTAAAGTATATGGATAGGTTGAACTCCCAGGTGCCCATAAATTTGTACTTTTTGAATTACTTGCCATTTAAACACCTCCTAACCGATAGTAATAGATCCATTAGCCTCTTGTGTTACTTCAATATCAAAAAACTTAAATCCATTAGTAAATTCTGCATTAGTAATATATAATTTATTATTTGACATATATGCTACTTCAATATTGTTTTGTAGAAATGATATTCTATCGTTTGTTTCTCTTAATAATATTTCATTTCCTAACATTCCTAAATAAATAACCCCATTTTCAAACCTAATATACTTAACTAAATTATTTTGATTTGTATTAACAACTCCGTTAACTTCTGTAATTTCACTTCTTAAATTTTCAAATAAGAAATTAAAAGAATTATTCGTTTGTGTAAAAGTTGTACTTACATCATTTTGATATGTTGCAAAATCAGTTTTGGAAACAGTTGTTTCTCTAACCATTTGTTCTATTCTATCGGCAAACTGATTTATTAATGTTGTTAGATAATTAGTTGTTTTAGCAACATTATATTGAGCATTATTGTAAGTAGTCTCAATTGTATCTACAATTTCACCTTTTAAATCATTTTGTTTTTTTAATTGAAGTTCTGTAAGAGTTGCATACTTATCGCCAATTTCCAATTGTGAAGTTTCAGGAGCTGTTATGTTTATTGTTTTTTTTATTATTCTTAATGTCTCATCAACACCTATTAAAGTATTTTTTATAGGATGATAATTTCCTACTTCAAATGTTTCAATATCAAGTCCAATTGTAGATAAATCCAAAGCTGTAATAACATGTTTCTGTTTAACTTTATTATTATTTGCAAGATAAACTCTTGCATGATTCAATAAAGTTCTTGGATATATAACATGATCATATATTTTATAGCCTTCAATAATTCCATATGTTGCAATTCCTATAGGATCATCTACATATGGGATTCCATCGTTTGCTTCGGCACAGGTTATTCTTTCATCGGTTTCTACTTCTTGTTCTTGACCATCTGTTCCAATAATAGTTTTTTTAATTTTATTTCCTAATGGATATAATCTAGTTATAAATGTTGTTGGGTCTGTTTCTTTGGTTAAACTTTTTAAATTTTTTCGTAAAGCAATTGATGTTGTTTTAACTTCTCCAACCTCTACCAAATAATCAAGATATAATTTTCCATCTTCTCCTTCTCTCAAATGAAATTCTCCACCTAAATGCTCAATTAATTTTTCTTTCAAAACATCATAAGCATTTTTGTGTTGCTGCATTCCATAATACAAAGAGTTTTCTTCATCTATTACATCAACGTTACCTATATATATTCTCTTTTCTTCTGGTTGTTTACTATTGTGCATGTTTAAAACATATTCTAAAACTCCTCGTTTTTCAATAGAACCATCATCGTTATATGTTGTATAAACTATATTCCAATATTGTTCAGGTAAATAATCTAACAAAGTGTCCCTTAAATATCCTAATCTATCTTCACATTCAAATGTCTTAGAATACTTTCCGTTGCTTTCCATAGATTCTTTAGGTTTTATAACTCTTCCATAAAAAACTTCTTTATTAAGTTTTGTATTAATTACTTTAATTTTAGTTGTATATGGAAACAATTCATTAAATCTAGGATTGTTAGGAAGAATAGAAAAAGAAAAGGAACTAATTGAATTAATACCTTCTACTATAGTTCCTTTCGTAATTTTTAAGAATTGCTTTTGACTGATTATATTATCAGAGTGAATAAGTTTTGATATACCGTTATTAATTATATATACCTCATACATAATTAGAAAACCTCCTCATCGTATTTAATACATACGTTGGCATTTCCTCTGACAAAGATTGTGTTATCTCCTCTATCTAAATAAAAACCGTCAATTTCCCATTCTCCTGCCGACAAACTAATTGTTGATTCTCCTTTTGTTATTTGAATTGAATCATCTGTTACAACGATAGGCATAACTCTATGACTACTATTATTTGTTATTAATAGTTCTTTTTGTTCACTTGTCGATTCAATATTAACTTCTACTTTCTTATTAGAAATAGCAAATGGATAAACAATAAATTTAACAGTTAATAAGCCTTGTTCAACATCTTCTTTCCAACTTCCACTATCATAGCTCCCCAACCAATGATAATTAGGTGAATATTCATCATATATTTCGGTCTGATTAATATTAACTATCCAGTCCATTACTTTTCTACGTTCAGTATCAAGATCTTCCACGTCCCAGCCAGTGATATCAAATTTATATTCAATAGTTCTATTTTCATATATTACCTCTCCGTAAAGGTCTGAAAAATCATAAGAACCATGCATTCCTGGAATTGTTTGATAGTTCTTTCTTTTTGTAGGGATGGAAGGGTTACGTTCTTTTATATAAATTCCAAAATCATCGTAACACCTTTTCCCATTAGCCATTAATTGTTTAAATCTCATAGAGCCCATCCCCTCTCATATTTTTCTAATAAATCTCCACTTGCTATATCATCACTATTTGCTGTTGATTCAGATAATTTTCTACTATCAACATAAAAATCACTTGGCTTATCTAATATTCTTTCCAATAAATCATTTGTTGTTTCCATATAACTAATTATTAATGACGTGTCGTTTGTTCTTTCTAAGTATTCTGGATTAACATAACTCTTAGGCATTTCTGTAAATAATGCTGTTTTAAATTGTTCTGCTACTCTATTAATCCACTTAGTATTCTTTTCAAGTGGAACAATCGCTTCGGCACCATCTTCACCAGCAATAACTGCTCTGGCACCATCTTCTAATACTGTTCCTTTTGCCATTCTTGGTAGAGTGAATTTACTTAGTTTCCCTATATCAACACCAGGTATAAGGTTAAGAATATCAATTGCTGTATTAATAGCACTAATAGGTAAATTAAGAACTTTTTCAGCTGCCCCTAATAATCCGTTGACAGCTGCTTTAAATACACTCGTCATGGCATCACTAACTGTTTGTGCTATGCCTACAAAAACACTTTTAATAGTATCCCAAATACCACCAAAGAAACTTCCTACACTACTGAATATACTTTTAATTGCATTCCATGCTGATGAAAAAGTATTTCTAAAGAAATCAATAACCTTGCTAAATATGTTTTTAATATTGTTCCAAATACTTTGAAAATATTCTCCCCATGTATTTACAATACCTTTTATTCCATCCCAGGCATCTTTAAAGTTTCCTGTTAGAACATTTCGTATAACAGAGAATATTGCTGCAATAGTATCAAATATTGCTTTAAAGTATCCAGTTACAGCATCCCATACAGTTTTTATTGCAGCCCATGCAACACTAAAGAATCCTCCAAGAACTGTTGCTACCACACTAAATACAGCTTGAATATTATTCCAGATCATTGTAAAGTATGGTGAAACTGTGTCCCATACAGGCTTTATAAAGTTCCATGCAGCAATAAAGACACCACTTATAGTTGAGGCAACTGTACTAAATATAACTTGAATAGTATCCCATAAAGTTTGAAAGAATGGACCTGCTAATTCCCAAATCGTCTGAATTAATAACCATGCTTCATTAAACATATTAAATAATGAATCTTTAACTGGTCCTAAAGTTTCTATTATATAATTCCATGTATCAACAAAGAATTGCTTTACTGGTTCCCATATTTCTTTTATTTTCTCCCATGCTGTAGATATTAAATTAGTAATTGTTTCAAATATCGGCTTTGTTACTTTAACAATTGTATTCCATGTATTTATAATAGTATTCTTTATAAATTCCCATACTGTTACAACAACCGATTTTATTTTTTCAAATAATCCAGTTATTAAGTTTCTAAACCACTCACATTTATTCCAAAGTAATACTATTGCTCCTATAACAGCTGCAATAATAGCAACTATTAATAATAGTTCAGGACAAGTCAATCCTAATGCTGTTGCTATAGCCTCAAAGCCTCCTGCAATTTTTGCTCCTAATCCACTTATAACAGTTCCAATTCCTGAAAATAAATCTTTTAGTTTTCCTAATAAAGCAATTGCTGTTGCTGAATTTTTGATTTTATCTAATGCACCTAAGAAATTAGCTATCCCACCAGTTACAGAACCTACTATCTTAGCTAGTGGAGCAAGTGCAGCTGTAAAAGCTAAAGTTTTTAATATATTTTTTTGAGTTCCTTCGTCCAAATTTCCAAACCATTCGGCTAGTTTTCCTAATTTGTCTAATCCCTCATTAATATATGGCAATAAATGTTGACCAAATGTATTTGCAAGTTCACTTAATTTGTTTTTTGCAAGTTGAATTTGTGAAGCTGTATCGGCATATTTTCGTGTAGCCTCTGCTGTTAGAGCATTGCCATTTTCCCATTCTTCATTAGCCATTCCCATGTATTTTCGAACGCCATCACTTGCTGATGATAAACGTTGCATTGTGTCTGACAATCTAACTTCACTGATACCTAATTCACTCAATAATTGAATAGTATTCTTTCCAGTTCTATTAGTATCTCCTAATCCAACTATAAATTCTTGAACTGCATATCCTGCATTTTCTCTTAGAGCTTTAGCAAATTTATCTGTACTCATTCCTGCAATTTCTGCATATTGTGCTAAAGTACCATACTTTGTTTCAACACCTGATGCAGCCCTATTAAAATCATTCATTATTCTTGATATTGCTGTTCCACCCATTTCAGCTTCAATACCAACCGATGAAATTGCTGTAGCAAGTCCTAATACAGCAGATTCACTCATTCCAAGATTTGATGCAGCACCTGACATTCTTTGTGCCATGCTTACAATATCAGATTCCGTAGCCTTTGCATTGTTTCCTAATTTAACGACAACGTTCGCAACTTTCTCATAATTTTCAGGTAATGTTCCCATAACATTATAGAATGTTGCCAATGCCTCTCCTGCCTCATTTGCACTCATATTAGTAGCTGTACCTAGCATCGCCATTAATCTAGTAAATTCTGCAACACTGTCTGTTTCAATTCCTAATTGTCCTGCTGTTTCAGCTAATTTAAATAGTTCTTTTTGACTTGTAGGAATTACTCTTCCCATTGCCATAATATCTTTTTTTATTTGTTGTAATTGGTTATCCGTACCATTAACTGTCTTTTCTACTCCAACAAATGCATCTTCAAGTTCAATTGCTGTTTTAGCACTTATTCCAAGTAAAGAGCCTGCACCAGCAGAAAGCCATTTAACGCTATTAGCAAATTTGTTAGCTGTTTCACTTACTTTTCCGAAGCCTTCTGATAAACTTTTTAAAGATATTGTTTGTTTGTCTAATTGTTCTGTTACTTCTTTTAATTTATTTTTTAGATCAGAATAATGAGTTTCAGCTTTAATAAGCTCTTTTTCTGCTTTTTGCATTTCTTTAGTATTTTGATCTTGCTTATTATTTAAATCTTCTAATTTTGATTCTGTGTCTTTCATTGCTGTTCCAGCATTTTTATATTCTTCTTTAGCAAGTTTTAATTCTTCTTTTGTTTTCTTTATTTCATCTTTATTTTCTTCTTGATTTTTATTTAATGATTTTAATTTTTCTTGTAATTCTTTTACTCGATTTCCTGCTTCTTCATATTGTTTTTTTGCTTCAACTAGTTCTTGCTTTGTTTTTTCTATTTCAGATGATGTCATTCCTTGCACAGAATTCAAATCTTTTAAATGCTGTTTCATTGATTTAATATCTAAATTAGTATCTTCTATTTCTTTTCTTAATGATTGTTTATGCCTTTTTAAGACATCAACCGTATTACTACTATCCTTTAAAACAGCATTAAAATTATTAAATTCTTTCTTGATAGAACCTATTGATTCATGAACGGAGTTCATAGCATCTGTAAAATCTTTTACTTCTGCTTCTATGTTTACTTTAATATCATTTTTTCTACTTGCCATAATCTACCTCCTTTCTTGAATACATTGAAAAAGAGCATAGTTTCATTAACTATGCTCCTATCTCTTTTTCTTATCCAATTCTTTCGTTTGAAGGTATTTTGAATATTGCAAATAACCATCATAGGCTACCTTGTTTTCAACAACAGATAATAAAAAAGAATAGTCTGCATTCCAAAAAATATCTTCACTTATTTTTAAGATTGTTACATAATATGTATACATATCTTCTATGTCTTCTACTTCAAATTTTGGAATTCTGAATCTACCCTTAGGCATACCTTTAGTAGCCTCTATAAATGGTTTTCTAAAACCTACTTTTTTTTTGGCTGAATCAAATCATTTACAATCGCTGTAATATCTGCTACTCCAAAATCATTGCTTATTAAATCTAAGAAAGCATCTTCTTCAATTTCAGAAACTCCACTTTCTAGTGCACATAGATAAGCTGTATAAACAAGTTTAACCATGTCAAAAATATCTTCTGGACCTTTTGTTATGATCTTGTTAGCCTCTCTATATAATCCACTGTGATTATTTTTTAATAACAATAACCTTTTTAAATTTAAAGTTAATTTTAAAATTTGACCATTAGATAAAGTCAAAGTTTGATATGTATTCATATTTTTTCCACCTCTTATTTTTATTTTTTATTATTTGTTTTCTTATCATTGCTAATTTTATTTTCTATATTATTTTTATCTGCATTGTTATCTTCTTCTATTTCATGTCCTTCATCAATTAAAGGATATCCATAAGCTTTTTCTTCTTTTCTAATTTCTTCTACTCTTTCATCAGGAAATTCTTTAGGTTCATCTTTTATCGTATGTTTTTCTCCTGTATGAACATCAAAAAAATCGTTTATTATCTTATAGTTCTTTGCCATAAGAATGCTCCTATCCTTGTGAAGCTAACATTGATGCAGATGTGAAGTTTTCTAAGAATGTTGTTCTTGTAATTCTTTGTGGTAATTCAGATACTGGAACAACATACATTCCAAATCCGTTTTCATCTGGTGATACATTGAATGCTATTTCAACCTCTGCAACCTCTTCTGTACCATTTTCAAATGATGGTTTTGGACCGTCTGCAACAACTGCAACTGGTATAGCAATTAAAACTTCTACTCCTTCTTCATCTTTTCCTACACCTGTATAAATGAATGATGGATGAGTAGATTCTTTTCCATATCCTGAAATACCTGTAGCAAGTTTAGTATTTTCCATACCATACAATGCAACATATAAGTCATATGGAATATGTAAAGATAATGTTCCAGTTCCTGCTCCTGTTCCTCTTGTTTTTCTTTTTACAACAACTCCCTCACAAGATTTAGTTATTGTCTTTGTTTCCATTTCTGCTTCTAGTTTTCCAACACAATTTAAAGCCCATTTATGTTCTCCAATTGTAATGTGTGATTCTTTCACCTCAAATGGTGACCAAACTGCTTCCATTAAAATTCCTCCTTAATTTCTCTATCTATTACGTTGAATAAGCCAGTAACAATATGGTTATATTCTTTATTAACTGCTCTTTCCATAAAGGGATTTTTATCTTGATGTCTCTTTGGATTAGTTGAATCAGTGCCTTCGTGTGGAAAGTATAAATAATAAAAACTATTTTTCTTACCTCCAGCAAGCTTATTCTCAATTGTTACAGCTTGTTCAAAATTAAAAGAAACATACCAGGTTACTTTTTTGGCATGATTCTTGTTTGGATACCTGCTTTTATCTCTGATATGACCGAACTCATCAGTCGATATTGGCATCTCTTTTGTAATGCTATTAATCATTCTATTTCTAGCATCATTATGCATATACTCATTTGTTGCTTTTTTTACTTTTTCTGGGAATTTGATAAATTTTTCTTGGTATTTTGTCCAATCATCGTAATTCAATCCAAAGTTAACTCTAACTTTCGGCATTTATATTTATCCTTTTCATAGGTCTAGTAAATCTTAATCTCATCATTTCACAAACGATATCTGTATTTCCTTTTAAAACATAATCAATAGGATTAGAACCTTGACATAATTTAAAGCCTGTTATTTCTTCCATAGCCTTTATAATTGAAAAAATTACATCATCACTAATGTAATCTTCTCTTATAATATCTACAAAATAATAACCACTTAAATCTTGACTATTAGTTCCAGTCTTATCTATGCTTTCCATACCATATACAATAAAATTCCAATCATCTTGCAAAACATTGCTAGGTTTTTGACCATAAAAAATTCTAACTGGTTTGTTATGAATTTCTTCTTCGGTTTCTAGTCCTAATATATTATTTTCCCATTCATCTAACTTTTCAGCTATTTTATCTCTCAACGTCTCTCATTCCTTCCAAATATATATAAGTTTTATTTTTTGTTTTATCAGGATCGATATGAAAGATTGAATATAAATAATTATCAATGATTGCAACATAGTCTGTCTGTAGGGTATTTATATAAGGAATACTTATTTTTAAACTTAATTTTCTATCCATCGCACCTGCAAAAACTATATCCTGTTGTCTTTGCGTTTCTTCTTTATAATAATATTCTGATATAAAATTCAAATCTTCTCTATTAGTTACATTCTTTGTAGCCTTAAAACTATTAGTTATATGTTTTTTTGAATAAAAATGAACTACCCCATCATTATAATTATTCATTATTAGACTCCTCGTCTTCATTTTCTTTTGCATATTTAACTTCGTTTTGATGTCTTATTGATAAGATATCTCCAATATAATTAGATTCAAATTCTTTTTGACTCTTATTATTCCAACGATACATACAAAAATTTAAAAATAATTCGTTTTCCTCCCCTTGTGTTGTGAAATCAAATTCATCATTATATATTCCCAAAAGATTTTTAACTTTCGGTATTGCATTTTTGACGATTGAATTTAATCTATCTTGAACTAATTCTTCATCATTTGTTATATAACACCTTTTTTTGACTTGATTAATTAGTTCACCAAACTTTTCTGAAGCCATTTATATTCCTCCCCATAACAGTTTAAAAGGTGCTATAAAAGCACCTTTATCACTGATTAATTAAGCTTGTTCTTTAGTTTTTACAGTAGTCTTGATTTCATTAACATTAACTGTTACAAAGTTTTCATCTAAGTCAGTAATATCAAGTAATACAGCTGATGTATTATCTTCTGCTCTACCAAATCCATACATTTTAGCCTTGTAAGTTCTAACATCTTCTAAGAACTTAAATTCATCGCTATATTCAATTTGTGATGTTTTTCCTGCACCAATTCCAAAGAAATATTCAGGTAAAATTGCAAGAATTGCTTCTCCTTCATTTAAAGCTGTAGTTTGAATAACTTCTGTTGGGAATGGGAATAAATCATTTCTATAAGTTCCATCTGGTGCCTTAGTTGTTGTAGCAGGAATAACCTTCTTAACGTAATCTACTGGGTTAACTAGTAATGAAACTTTATTTAGAACTCTAACCTTATTATTTTCTTTCTTTAATAAGTTAGTTGCGATTAAATTACAATAATCTTTAACTGCAAAGCTGACAACAGGAATTGCTGTTTTTGATGGATATCCATTTTCTGTATCAACACTTACACCTATATGAATATCTCTAATTAAACCAATTGGCTCTCCTTTAACACCGATACCTTTAACGATACCATATTCTAATCCTGCAGCTTCTGCTTCTTTAATAAATGCTCTAATATAAGCATCTAAGAATACAGGTCCTAACTCTAACATATCTAATGCAATTAAAACAAATGCACTTAATTTACCTTGAACAACATTAATACTCTTGAATGAGCTAGTTAATTCTTTTGTAATTTCTGAATTAATTTCTCCCCAAGCAAATCTATCTGCTGTATGATCATTTAATAGCCATTTTGTTAAATATTTTACATTAACAAAATTAATTCTGCTTAATAATGGATGTTCTGTTCTTAAATCTCTATAAATATCTTCATAGATAGTTTCAGGCATTCCACCATCAACAGTTAACAAATCTGCCAATGCTTGTTTTGGATTTGCACTTTTTGCACTTTCAATAAATTTTTCATAGAAAGCTGTCTCTTCACTTGTTAAATTTCTGTATCCTCTTTGAGTTAAAATACTTTTGTCATTTTGTTTAACAACATCGTTAAAATCTTCTAATAACTTAGCTGATAAACTCTCGTGTAATTCTTTTACTGCTTGTTCAACTTTTGTTTCATCACCTGTTTTTAATGCTTCCATAATAGATGATGCTGTGTTTTTTTCTTCTACTAATTTCATTTCAATATCTCCTTCTCTAATTCATTAAAAAAAGTCCCTAAATACCTAGCGACTTTTTCTTGTGGGCTTTCCACTTCTTTTTCTTCTTTTTGCTCTTCTTGCTGCTCTCCGACATCTGTGTCGGTTTGCTCGTTATCTTCTTGAATTTCATCAATAACTTCTTTATCTGTACTTAATTCTTCCTCTGATTCTTTTTCTTGATCTAGTTGAACTAAGTTACATTCTTCTTGTTTTATATTACTATTCAATAGAATATTAACTACCTTTGATTTAACACTTTGACTTGATTTGTTACTATCATCTTCATCTTCTATAGATGTTGCAAATCCAAGTTTGACTGCATCCTTAGAAGAAATCCAACTTTCATTATCTAGCATTTCTTTTAATTCATTTTCAGATATATTAATATGCTCCATATAAGCACTTATAGAGCATTCTGCTATAGTGTCTAAATCATCAGCTTGTTTTCTTAATTCATTAGCATTCCCTGCGATTGCTATCCATGGGTTATGAATCATTAAACAAGATGTGTTAGGCATGATTCTTTCATCACCAGCCATAAATATTACACTAGCTATAGAACATGCAAATCCATCAATGTGTGTTATAATCTTTGCACTATGTCTTTTCAATGCATTATAAATAGCTAAGCCTTCGGCAACTTCACCACCATAACTATTGATGTAAACATCTATAACACTAACATCTTTCATTTCTTCGAGTTTTTTAGATAGCATTACATTTGAAAAGTCCCCTTCTAGCCATGGAAAAGAAGTAATGTCTCCAAAGATATTTAATACGGCTTTATCTTCTTTTTGATATAAAGAATAATAAGTTTTACTCTTGTCCTTCATCAATATCACCTCCTTCCAAATGTTCTTTATCTATAAACTCATCATCAATGTTGTCATCTTCATTATCGTCATCATTCGAATTATCAGGTTCATTTGCAGGATTTAAAGAATCTTCAATCTTACCATAATTTTTAGTTATCCAGTATTGCTTTGATGCAGGTGTATTAAGAACTGGAAGACTAACCAAAGGTCTAACTTCATCAATATTAGCTACACCATCTGATATTAATTTATCTAGTCCTTTTGCAACATCGAATATATCTCTATATGTAATTGTAGAAATATCGACAACAACTCTTTTATCATCTTCTATAATTTCTTTTTCACTATAAATACTTCTTGTTATTTCTTCGCCTATTACACTCGCAATAGGTTTAACTGCAAAAGTTATAAATTGATTAGCAACATCTTTTAAATTTGTTATGTTCCCATACATCATTGATGGTGGCATTTTAAATGCCTGTGCAACCATATCAAAGATATCTTTTCTAATATTTCTAATATCAGACGAATCAGATGCAGATGAAGCTACATCTAATTTTTCTAATTGATATCCGTTTGTTTCAGGATAAACACTTGCATCTGTCTCTATAAATTCTTTTAAATCTTTTTTTACAATATTCTCAAATTCTTTTTGGAAGTCAGGTGCCCCACTTTTAACTTGATCTATTTTTAATTTCCATTTATTACTAATAGATTTTCCATAAGTTTTTATAGCTATTTTTAGCAACTTATTATATTTGTCATCAATTGTTTTTAGTAAGTCATTAATCGGTTTTTCATCTAATTTAAAATAAAAAGAAGTTTTCCTATTAAACTTCTTATCAAGAGTAGTTTTATCAATTTGCACATTATCGAACTCATAACCATTTATTGAATAATCATTACAGATTGAAAATTTTGTAGCAAAATAGATTTTATTTTTGTTTTCAATAACTAAAGATTCTCCTGTATCAATTAATTGTTGCACCATATTATATTTTAATCTTGTAGCTGTATCATTAGGATTAGGTGAAACATTTAATTTATAATAGTAAGCATCTTTCTTTGCTAAGCCGTTTTTATCATAGAATTTAAATTCACAAGTCGATATTGCTGCAGCTATATATGATGAAACAATTTTTATAGCCAATTTCATATATTTTATTTCATCTATTTCACTAGATAAGGTAGATTTTATTTCAGCCTTATCTACCGCTCTTTCTACATAATCTACTAATGACTCTTTCGTCCAAGTTTCTTCTCTTTTTGTAAAAAGTCCCATACTTCACCTCCTTAAAATCTTATTGAACCAATATAAGAACTAGTTCCTCCCTCTAATTGAGTATCCAAAGTCAAACACATGCTATGAACAAATGCCATAAAAGGATCTGTTTTTCTTGACTTTGGTTCTATTTTTTCATAAACATAATTGTTATTCACTCTAGGTGATAATTTTGCATTCCATGTAGCCCATCTCATTAAAGGATCATCTCCCCAAACTATTCTTCTTGTATTGAAAGCACTCGATATAACACTAACAACTAGCATTATATTACTTGGTCTAACCATCAAGACGTGCTCTTTATCATCAATATCAAATCCTATTCTGCGAAGTGAATTCTTTAACATTTCTGATTTGTAACTATCAAACGCAACTTTTAAGATATTATATTTTTTTCGTTGTTCATATATCCAGTTTGCAATTACATCTGAATCTATTTCAACGTCATCAATGAATGTTAAATATCCGTGTCTTTCCCATTCTTTAAGTGGAGGCTTAATTCGTGGAAGGTCTGCAGATTGAGAACATATCCATGTGTGTTTAACACAATAATATGTATCATTTTCTTTAAAAGTTAAACACACAGAAGCAAAGTCAGCAAACTGTGACATATCTATTCCACAAACGCAACTTTTTCCAGTTAAGTCTGGTACTTCTCTTATTTCATAGCTCCCATCTTCATGTTTAATTTTTCCAGTTGCTTCAATGTTATCCCATGAAGTTACTTGTGCTTCTTGTATTTTTTGTGGCATATTCATTCTTTTTATAATAAATGATGATGAACTTAAAGGATCAACTTGATAATTAGCATATTCCTTTTTCATTTCTTGAAATAGGCTTGGAAGATATTCTAAAGATGGATTTGCTTTTTCCCATTTTGCTGGCTCATTTACCTCTTTTTCATCATCTAATTTACAAATAAATGGTAATAAACCGTTATCATCAATACGTCCATTTAATATATCTAATGACCTTTCTAATAATTTATCTAAAGGTCCATCTCTCACTTCTCCATCTGTTGTTGTAATTATTGTTCTTGGGTGTGGTACTTTTCCTAAAGCTGTTGTAAAAACATTAATATTATCATAATTAACATAGGCATGGTATTCATCAAATGCTACAGCTCCTGGTCTAAGTCCGTCTTTACTTTTAGCATTGTTAGTTCTGTATCTAATCGTGCTATTTGTTTTTTTGCACGTTATTCTTTCTTTGGTCCATTCAAAATTTATTTCAAATAATTTTCTATATTTTGTATTATTTTCGAGTATATCATATAAATCATCAAAACTCTGTTTGGCTTGTTCTTCGGAAGTTGCACATATATCAAAATGATATTTAGGTATATTGTTTGTAGGTGATATTGCACACCATGCTTCCCATGCTAGAAAATAATTTTTTCCACCACCACGTCCCATATATATAAACAAATCACTCCAACGTGGTAATCCATCTTCTCTAAAAATACAGTAATGTAAAACAAAAAGAAACCTTTCCCATTCAAACAATTTATGTGGAAAATACTTTTCATAAGAAAAATATTTTTCAATTTGTTCATCTGAATAAAATAGTTTCTCTGTTTTAAATACCTTATCTAAATATTCAATTAATAAATGTCTTTCTTTATTAACAACATTTTTTGATGCTCTTATTTTATCAAAATAAATTTTGACATCCTTAGGAAGTTTAGTCTTAATAGTCTCCATTAGCTCCACTTGCTAAATCAGTGGGCTTTAAACCAAGTGACTCTAATAATTTTGTCATTTGCATTATCGTTTTGTTAAGTTCAGTTATACTCTCATTTTTTTTAACACCTTTTTGTCCTCCTCCATTGTTCCACGGAATTGTAACTCCTCTTTCTTCAATGTCTTTTTGTAATGCCTTTTGTGTTACCCACAATGACATATAATTGTCAATCATATCTAAATAATATGCTGCAATTGTACCATCAGGTCCTGATACTTGATCAATTAATGCTTGTCTTATTTCTGCATATTGCTCTGATGCTTTTAAATCTTGAATATAACTTACCTCTTTTCTTAACCTTCCCATGTTCCACCACCTTTACCATCGTTCTTCATTAGTATATACATTAGAAGAATTTCCAAAACGTTCATGTCTTTTATCATGACATTTATGACATAAAGCAACAAGATTAGGTTTCTTTATTCCGTGTTCATCTATATAAAATTTCGATAAAGCTAAATCAGGTCTAACTCTTACAAAATTAATATGATGAACCTCTAATGGTTCTTCCTCTGTACCTAATGTTAAAATCCCATTCTGTTTGCAATCATAACATTCATTATGAGATTCTCTTAATACTTCGTCTCTTAATAGAATCCATTCTTTCAATTTATAAAATTTATATATTTGATTTTTAGATTCACATTCTCTTATAAAACTTACTAAATCCATATACCAATCTCCCTTTTCTACTTATAGGGAATAATAGCAAGGGGTGGAAGATCTATTATCCCTTATAAATAGAAAAAGGCATTGGAATAATGCCTTCTTCAAACAAGTTATCGAGATGATACAAGAAACTAACCACAGCAGGTACCTTTTTATAATTCCTGCATGATATCATTTTAACATACGGTTATGGTGTTTCAAGGTGTCACGAGGTGTCTTTTGGTGTCTTTTGGTGTCCTACTTATTGTAACTAAAGAACCTACCCCTTTATGCACGCATGAAATCCGTTTTGTCGTG
>JAFTFU010000072.1 GCA_017458285.1 Clostridia bacterium
CCAATCGGTCGCTTCTTTGTCCGTATGCTAACTGTGCTTTCACAACTTGAAATTGAAATAGTATCTGAAAGAACTAAATTTGGTTTAGGTGGTGCAATTAAGGCAGGTCACATACCTGGACCTTGCCCTTTTGGTTATTATAGAGATACTGATAAGACAATAAAAATTGATATTTCTACTAAAGATATAGTAATTAGAATTTATCAATTATATCTTGAAGGAAAATCTTATCAACAAATTGCAAATATTCTAAATGATGAAAATGTACCATCTCCTGTAAAGTCTAAGTGGGGAGATTCCACTATTGAAAAGATTATAAACAATAGAATTTATATGGGTGATTTTGAAAGATATAAAAAGGATAAAGACAGAGAAAGTGAAATCTATATGAATGTTGTTCCACCTATTATATCTCGAGCAATGTGGGAAGACACTCAAAATCAAAAAGGTAAAAATCAAAGGTCTTATTCAAGGCATCGTGTTTATATATTCTTTCAAAAACTTATATGCCCAAAGTGTGGCAAAACAATGACAGGTAAAGGAGCAGGTGGCAAAAAATCTAAATATATGTATTATACCTGTGAAAAATGCAAAATTAATTTTAATGAGGATAATATTGAAGAAATTTTAATTGATTATATATTAGATTTTATAGAATATGACTATCAAGTTAACAAATTCTTCTATCCTCTACTTGCTGAAAAGAAAAATGATGAAGCAAAAGAAATCGAAAAAGAAATAAAAAAATATAAAGATCAAAAAAAGAGATTAATAAAAGTCTATAAAGATGGAATTCTTGAAATGGAAGATTTAGCAGAAGATATTAATGTAATTGATAAGAAATTAGCTGAATTAAAGAATATGCAAATTGATTCTGTTGATTTAATAAAAGAATCATATAATCCTGCACATTTAATTGCACATAGAGATATTGAAAAAGAATCTCTTTTAGATGGTAAAATGTATAAGGAAATGTTAATAAATCTTTGGGTTTTAAAATCTAAAGAAGAAAAACAAGATTTTATATCGAGATTTATTGAAAGTATTGCTATTAAGAAAAATGAAGATAATACTTTAAATATAGAAAAAATTAATTTTAGAAGCACATTTATTGAACAAGTTGATAAATTATATGAGAAAGGTGTAGTTGATATTCCTTCTAAAATGGAAACCAGTGGTAATTTGCAAAATATAAGTACATCCATAAACTTAAGTAATAAACAAGTTAATGACTATCTTGATGAACTAAAAAAAGAGATGAACATTAATTATTTAGATTTAGGTAAATATCATTTTAATGGCGAAGAATTTTATGAAACTGAAGGAATAAAGAATGAAATTGCAACTTATAAAGACAAAGCAATTAGTTTTAAAATAAAGAAAAATGAAAAGCCAATTAGATTTTTTGCAATAAAAGAGATGAAAAATTATCTTGCCAAGCCAGATTATAATGTTAATTTTAGTGTAGTTACACACGTTATACCTCCAAATAACGCAAAGAAGAAAAACAAAAATAAGTGAAAATAATTTATGAAAAGAGGTTTATAAAATGAGCAATAACTAACTCATCTTCTGCTAAGTTTTAATGACTAATTTGTGCAAATAAGTTGGTCATTAGTTTTAAAATAAACACTAATATTGGAACAAAATGTTGCATTGATAAGGTCAATAATGTAGCTAGTATGGTACTTAAATCTAGTAAGCCAACTTAAAAATGCAAGCAGTGAATTTGTTCTCCCACAAATCCAAAAGTCCATTTTCAAAAACACTGAACTTTAACAAAACTTTTAGAAAAAGTTTTACAAAATATATTATCAATTTCTTTAACAAGAAATTGAATTGGAAGCGAGATGATTATATGAGAAATAGAACAATTAAAAAATCATTTTATCTAAATGAAGAAGAAAATAGACTATTAAAGGAAAAATGCTTTGGTGGCTTTATATCAGAATCCGATTTTTTTAGAATGTGTATTCTCAATAAAGAAATAAAAGAAAAACCAGATGAAAAATTTTATGATACATTAGAACAATTAAGAGGTGTAGCAACAAATATAAATCAAATAGCAAGAGTTGCAAATCAAACAAGGGCAATTGATGTAGGTTCACTAAGAGAATTTGAAAAAGAAGTTAAAGATATTATTTCAGATTTAAGAAAAAAATATTTATAGGAGTGGTTTGCTTATGGCAGTTACACAATTATATAATAGAACAACAAATTTAAATGGTTTAATTGAATATGTTATGAATGGAGATAAAACTGATGAAATGAAATATGTATCTGGTGTAAATTGTTTACCTGAAACTGCTTATGAAGAAATGATAGCTACTAAAAATAGATTTAATAAAGGCAAAGAAAAAATTATAGGTTATCATTTAATACAATCTTTTGCGGAAGGAGAGGTTACACCAGAAGTGGCTCATGAACTTGGACTAGAATATGTAAATGAAATATTTGGCAAAGATTTTGAAGTTGTAGTTGCAACACATCTTAATACAGATAATGTTCATAATCATATAGTAATAAATTCTGTGTCATTAAAGACTGGTAAAAAATTTTATGATTATCATGCCTCACGAGATTATTTGCGAATTGTGTCAGATTGTATTTGCCAATATTATGGACTATCTGTATTAGAAGATAAAATATGGAAACACAAAGGTGCTTATAAAAGATTTGCAAAAGAAAATCCATATATGCAAATGGTAAAAAGTGATGTTGATAGATGCCTTGCAAAGGCTCTTTACGAAAAGGATTTTAGTAAAAGATTAGAAAAATTAGGATATAGCTATTCAAATACTTATGAACAAGGACTTGTTGTTATCATTGATAATACTAAAGACAGAAAAGTTTATTTACAAAAATTCTTTGGAGATAGTTATTCGCATAATAAGGTTATAGATAGAATTTTAGATTATGAAAATAAAAGTATAACTCAATATGGTAAGAAATATAGAATATCTAAAGAAGAATATATAAAAATATTAGAAATTAAAAAAAAATGAAATTAAGAAATTACCATTACTATATGTTTTGTTCTGTTTATTATTAAAAATTGATCCATTACCAGCTAAAATGGATTTTGGAAAAGCAAGAGTACCACTAACTAAAGAAATGAGAATTGAACTAAAATATATGAATGAAATATCTAGACAAGCAGTTTTATTAAGTGAAAATAAAATTGGATCATTAGACGATTTAAACAATTTTAGAACTAGATTAGAGAATGAAGTAAAAACTTTAAAAGGAACAAGAGAAAACTTACAAAGAAAGAAAAGAAAATCTACAAATCAAGAAAATATTAATAAATTCAATGAAGAATTTAAAACACTTGCTCCGAAAATTAAACAATTAAATACTGATATTCAAAATTGTTATAAAATTGAAAAACGTACCATTTTGTGGCAACAAGAATATGATAAAGCTATGGAAAAAGAACAAGAACAACAAAAGCAAAATGAATTAAAGCAGAGTAAAAAGAAAACAAGAAAATATTTGAAATAAATAATTAGAGTAAAATCAAATATAACATTTAGATTCAAAAAATATTAAAAACTAATTGACAAGCATGAACAGCTGTTTTATAATAATGACAAAATATAATATTAAGAAATGGAGATGATACTATTGAAAGAAATAGATAAAAACAATAAATCATTTGAAGACATTAAACACATGGATGAAAATGGAGTTGAATTTTGGTATGCTAGAGAATTACAAAGTGTATTAGATTATAAAGAGTGGAGAAAATTTGAAAATGTAATTAGCAAAGCAAAAAATGCCTGTGAAAATAGCAGTATAAATGTATTTGAACATTTTGTCGATGCCGACAAGTTGTCGAAGCGTGCTAATAATGCAGAAGTTAAAATAAGCGATTATAAATTATCTCGTTACGCTTGTTATTTAATAGCACAAAACGGAGATAGTCGAAAAAAAGTTATTGCTCTTGCTCAAACTTATTTTGCAGTTCAAACACGAAAGCAAGAAATTACCGAAAAAGAATACAGTATGCTTACAGAAGATGAAAAAAGATTTTATCAAAGAAATTTAACACGTAAAGGCAATTATTCTCTTAACCAAACAGCTAAAAAAGCAGGAGTTAAAAATTTTGATAAATTTCACAATAGCGGTTATAAAGGTTTATACAATGGAGAAACAGCTGATGATATTGCAAAGAGAAAAGGATTAAGATATAGAGAAGATATTTTGGATAATATGGGAAGTGAAGAACTTGCAGCAAACTTATTTCGTATCACTCAAACTGAATCAAAACTAAAAAAAGACAATATTCAAGGCGAAAAAGAAACAAATAAAACTCATTATAAAATTGGTAAAAATATTAGAGAAGTAATTGCTAAAAATGGTGGAACTATGCCAGAAGATTTGCCTACACCTAAAAAAAGCTTAAAGCAATTGGAAAGAAAAAATAATAAAATTTTAAAAAATTCAAATAAATGAATATATAAAAAAATAATTGCTTATAAAATCTATAAAATTACCTAAAATCAATTTGATGATTTTAGGTAATTTTATAGTTTTATATTTTTTTACATAAATTTTTTATATTTAATTATAGCATTAAAGATTATTTAAGCACATAAATCAATTAATAATTCACAAAATTATATTTGCTCATTTCTTCGTCAGATGTTCCACTAAATCCTGGTAAATCTGTTGTCCACTTACCATTTTTATATTCTATTATTGCTCCTGCACCTTCTTTATATCCATCTAGATTGTAATCTTCATAAGAAACCCAATATGTATTGTTATCTCCATGTGCTACCATTTTGACATCAGTTATATACCATCTAGCATCATTTGGCAAATTCTCAGCTTTATACTTATTTAAAATACCATATGCTAATTCTAAATTCATTTCTGTACCTGTTTCTTCAAGATTTTCATTGTTATAATTTACAAAATTATACTTACTCATTTCTTCATCAGATGTTCCACTCAATCCTGGTAAATCTGTTGTCCATTTCCCATCTTTATATTCTATTATTGCTCCAACCGATGTTGTATAACCATCTAAATTTTTTTCTTCATAAGAAACCCAATATGTATTATTATCTCCATGTGCTATTAATTTAACTTTTCCGATATACCAATTAGCATCTGAAAGTTTCTCATTTTTATACTTATTTAAAATACCATATGCTAATTCTATACTCATTTTATTAGTTGATGTAGTAGTATTATTAGAACTCTTTTTCTCTGAATTAGTTGTATTTCCAGATGAATTAATAGTTTCTGATACTTTATTTATTTTTCCTTGCAAATCACTTACAGTTCCGTTTAAACTATTTACTTGTGATTGAAGCTCAGTAGATTTTTGAATTTCTGCTGTTTTATCATTATTAAGTTTATAAATGAATATTCCCATAACTATTATTGCAATTATAGCTAATATTAGGAAAAATGTTGATAAACTTATCTTTGTAACATTTTTTTCTTCCATATTCTCACCTCGCTTTCTTTTGTAAAATAAATTATACAATTATATTTTACCAATTATGCTATTTTTTTACAAGCCTATTTAAAAATTTTCTATAAAATTATTGCAAAAACCAAAAACTTATGTTAAATTAATTATAGTAAATTGAATTTTATAAAATGATAAATAAATGGTGCAGTTTTTCGCATACCTGTCTACGAATCGCACCAAGGACGTAGATGTTCTATAAAAAATAACATTCTGAAAAATGATAATTGAAAAACTTATGAAATTGTCCATCTTTTATATAATTTGGACAAATTCATAAGTTTTTTTAATTCACCTTTATTTGAATGTAAGTGGAATTCTATTGACAATTAGATATTGTTTAAAAAAATCCATTGCATGGCGCTGCATTAGCTGACCTTATTCATTATGCAATTTTCATATATCCTTTTTAAAATTTTTCACTTAAAACATACTTGTATTATCTCAATTTTTTATTAATTCCTCATCACGAATCACTTCTGTCATGTCAATCACACATTTTTTGTTGTTACTAACTATGTTAAATAAAATTTTTTTTAATTCTTTAGTTCCATCAAAATGAACACAATTTACATCTGCAATATAACTAGAACCTTCTATCTGTTTAACATTAACAACTTCATATTCTTCTCCACTTCCACCACAATTTCTATATTCTAAATACTTTTGACCATATATATCTCTCCATACAAATGCCTCATAACCATTCCAGTTTTCAAATCTGTATTCATAGCAATCATCAGTAATATATTGTAATATTGTATTTTTAAAATCCTCATATAATATTTTTGTACTAATATATTCACTATCTTTATTACTATAAGAATTTATAAGTCCAATTTCAATCAATAAATTTTCTGGAGAACCTGCAAATGCACCTCTTAATTTATAATACTTTTGAAGACTCTTCTTTACAGTTTCTATTGGAAATAATGCATTATTATTTTCACTTGAATTGTTATCTATCTGATTAGATATAGCGCTTGTATTTTCTTGACTTTTATTTATATATGTATTAGCCGTATTGCTAATACTCTCACTTCCTATACCATTTATATTATTATTTGATGCAGAATAACTTTCGCTTAACTTACTATTATTATTTATTTCTTCAGTTTTTTCTTTAATAACTGTTCCCTTGGTTAGGTTTATAAGCTTATATTTTGAGTATTCTTGATTTTCATTTATTTTTATTTGGGCTATTGCTTCATATAATTCATGTTCCTCAATATTTTCGTCATTTTCTTCTATATAACAATATACAAATTTTACAGTATAAGATTTATTTCTGTATGAAATTTCTTTGATATCTAAACAAAGAGCTTTTGATGTTTCAAATTTTCTGATATATTGGTCTGTTGTTTTGTCATAATTATAAAAATGATTATTTATTTTTATAATATCTCCTGTTTTTTCTATTGATTCATAATAATATGCTTCAATAATGTTATTTATCATATTTCTTTTTGATTCTTCATTTTTTTGTATAATTTGTTCATTAATTATTTCAGCTGTATACATTGCTCTTGATGTCTCGTCCATATCAGTTTTATTTAATAATGCAAATGCACTTAAATATTTTTTCATTTCAACTTCTGATTGTTTTGTTACAATTTCATTTCCATTAACTAAAATTTGTCTATTATTCAAATCAACCGTTAATTCAGATAATAAACTGTCTGTATTATCGTAAATTTCTATTTTTAATCTTTCATCTTCACTTATTGATTTTCCTATTTTTAATTCATCTGTATATACATATTGTCCATCTTCTTTTTTACTTTTTTGAGCCGCTATAAGCATATTTTGTTTGTCATAAATTTTATATTTTAAAGGTGTTTTTCCATTTTCAATGTTTTCTTCGTTTACAAATATATTAATTTTAGCTTGATTTTTTTCTAAAACCGCATTTTGTATTTGGATTTTAACTCCATCTGCAATTTCTATTGATGAGTATGATATTGTTATTTCTTTGTCATTAAATAAATTCTCTGTTCCTGTGATTTCTTGATTTGTTATAAGATTTTTTATCATAAAGAATATATTTCCATATCCGTTTGCAGAAGCATATACATTTGCTCCAATAAATATTAATACTACTGCTGCAATTGAAGTTAAACTTTTTATTTTATTATTAAATTTATAAATATTTTTCTTTACATTGTCATTTTGTACTACTTCATTTTGTTTTTCGTTTTGGTCTTCGTTATCAAAATTCTTTTCACTTTTGATAAATTCTTCAAAAGTATCATCAAATTTCTTTGAAATTAAAACGTCTTTTTGTAGCTCTTTTTTTATAAATATGTCTTTTTCTTCATCTGAAATATTATTGTTCACTGTCTTCACCTTCTTTCTTTAAAATTGTATATATTTTTTCTCTAGCTCTCGCAAGCCTTGATTTTACAGTTCCTTGCGGTATATTACAAATTTCTGCTATTTCTTTTACAGAAAAGTCGTTATAATAATATAAAACTACTATTAATCTTAGTTCTTCATTTATTGAATTTAACGCTTTCTCTACATCTGATTCTTCTTTATATCTGTCATAATAATATTCATTTTCATGATAGTTTTCTAATTTTTGATTGATATTTATTATCTTTTTATTATTTTTTATGATATCATAGCACTTGTTAATCATAATTCTTATCATCCATGTAGAAAAGAATTCTTCTTTTTCAAGCTTTTCTAAGTTTTTATACCCGCTTATTAATGCTTCTTGTAAAGCATCACATACATCATCATCATTTTTTAAAATCGCCATACCTGTTTTATATAATTTAGCTTTTAATGGAGTTATTAATTCATTAAAAAGTTCATCTTTTTCTTGTTTTGTTATATTCAAAAGGTTCATTTTATGTTCTCCTTTATATATTAGACTTTTTATTTTTATAAGTGGTTCATCTCTTAAAACCATTTATTTTATATCATATTAGTATAGGTTTTTCAATACATTTTTTGATAAAAATATACAATTAATAACACAATGAAATAAAAAAAGTCACTTTAAAAGAACCGTATCAAAAACGGTTCTTTTAAAACTTTTTACCCCAAACTATCCACTTTCAGGATTTTTTAAATTTATTTAATAATCAAATTTTTTACATTAGCATTTGAATCAGTAAATATATTATTATTTGGTGTGCCATTTACATACACATTTTCAATAATACATCCCTTCCCATCAAAAGTTCCTAAAAATGGATTCGTAGAAGTTCCAATTAAGGTAAAACCATTAGTTCCTGTTGTTAAATATGCAACTAAATTATTTGCTCCACCATATGAATAATTTTTTGTACCAATAGTTACTTCAGAGCCGTCATAAGAAATAGATGACTCAAAATTTAAATTTCTGGTTAAAAAAACATATTGACCTTCATACGTATTTCCTGAATTTACACTTTGTGAAAATCTTACCAAGTCTTCTATTGAGCTAATTTTTGTTACTTTACTTGAAATGTTATTATATTCTAAATTTTTTGTATAATAAGTTTCTCTGTCTACTTTCACTCCCTGCACGTAGTAAACTTGCATAGTTTGCTCATTAATTATATAAACATCTTTATATAACGTTTCATCGTAATTTTCATTTTGCCAATTTGATTTTATTTCTTCAAAATCTCTACCATAATTTAATAATACATTTGGCAATTGTGATAAATTAATAACATAGTATTTTCCACTATCATTTACATTTTTATTTGGTTCAATTGCTTCTATGCTACTAAACTCATTTAACACAGGCAATTCTCCATTTTGTAAATAATATATTTGAATTTTATCATTTAATTGTTCTATATCATTGTACATGTTGCTTAATTTTTTTGTATCCATTGCATCTGTTGAATAATATACTAACATGCTAGTTATTATTATTAATATAATTACTGCAACTGTTAATGCAATCATTGTTATTCCTGAGTTTTTTTCAAATTTTTTCAAATATATCATTCCCTTCTTTTGTTAAATATTTTAATTATTAGTTTTACTGTTATGTACAACTAATAAATTTTTACTGTTAACTTTTTTAGTTTAGAAAATTCTAAGTATATCTTTGTATGTTACATATAGCGATAATGCTATGAGAAGTGAAAAACCTAACAATTGTAGTTTTGCTTCTGTTTCTATTTTTAAAGGCTTTTTTCGTATTGCTTCTATTATTAGTAAAACTATTTTTCCACCGTCTAATGCTGGAATTGGAAGTAAATTTGTTATTCCCAATGAAATTGAAATTACTGCCATTATATATATATAATTTGCAATTCCTGTTGTTTTAATTACAATTTCAGAAATTCCCACAGGTCCAGTCATCTGTTCAAATGATATACCATGTGTAAACATTTGTATTACACTGTTTCCTAACTCCAATATAAAATCTTTAGTTGCAATTGAGCCATAATAAATTCTATTTAAGAATGTATCTCTGCTAGCATCTGCAAAACTTATTCCAACTGTTGATATTAATATAAAATATACTAATATTCCAAAAATAATGTTTACCAATGCACCAGCAGCTACTATTGCAATTCTTCTTGGAATGCTTGCTTTTGAAAAAGAACCTACTTCGTTAGATTCTTCTGTTTCTCCTTCCATGCTTACAAATCCACCAAGTGGAATTAATCTAATAGCATATTTTGTTTCTTTTCCTTGTTTTTGCCAAATAGTTTTGCCAAATCCTATAGCAAATTCATTTACCTTGACTTTGCATAGCTTTGCAACAATGAAATGTCCACCCTCATGTATAAATATTAGGAATCCTAATAAAAATATTATCTTTATTGCGTTTATTATAAAACCTATCAACTTTTTCCTCCTCTATAATAAGTATTTAATAAATTGATACTTGCTAGTGTTAATAATAAAAGTCCAAAATATGGACTTTATTATATTAAACTTAATAATACATATGCAAATGGTGCTATAAATAATAAACTATCTATTCTGTCTAACATTCCTCCATGTCCTGGTATTAAATTTCCAAAATCTTTTACTTCCACATCTCTTTTTATTGACGAAGCTGCAAAGTCTCCTATTTGACCTATTATACTAAGTACTAATCCTATTATTGTTGTTTTTATTAAAGAAATTTGCATATTAAATGCTATATTCATAACATATGTAAATCCTATCGTAAATATTATTGTTCCAATAATTCCCGCTATGCATCCTTCTATTGATTTATTTGGACTTATTTTACTAAATTTGTGCTTTCCAAATCTTTTGCCTATTAGATATGCAAATATGTCTGTTCCCCATGCTGCAATAATTGCATACCATATTAATACTTTTCCATTTTCCATTCCTCTGACTATTGCTATGCACATTGAAAAAAATACTACATAGCATATTCCTAAAAATGTATATGCTATATCACTAAAAGTTGTTTTCATGTTAGTTAATATTATTTGTAAAAATAGTATTAACAATATTGTTGGAATTGCTATAAATCCAATAGTAGGTATAAATTTAGCTGGCACTATATGTATAAATGCTATAGATACACAACTTAAATATGCTAACCATCTTACTGGATTTGCTTTTTTCGATACGGCATTTAAGTATTCATGTATTGCAATACCAGCTATAATCGCCATAGCCACATCTACAATATATTTATTTCCTAAAACCATTATTATTGCAACTAGTGGAAATCCTATTAGTGCAGAAACAATTCTTTTTATGTCTATTTTTTTCTTTGTTTTTTCTTTTTCCATCTTGTATGTGTGTTAGTTACTAACACATCTCCTTTCCTCAAATATCTTGAAGTTTTATTTTTGCTTATATTTCAATGAAAACTTAATCTTTTTATTGATATTTTTCTTTTAATTTGCACCAAATTTTCTTACTCTCTTATTATATTCTTTTATTGCTTCGTCTAAGTCTTCTTCTGCAAAATCTGGCCATTTCTTATTTACAAAATATAGTTCAGAATATACTGATTGCCATGGTAAAAATCCGCTTAGTCTTATTTCCCCACTTGTTCTTATTATTAAATCAGGGTCTGGCATGTTTGCTGTATAGATATTTGCAGAAATTGTCTCTTCAGTTATCTCATCTTCTTTTAGTTCTCCATTTTTTACCTTTTTTGCTATTTCTTTTACGGCTCTTACTATTTCATCTCTTCCACCATAATTTAATGCAATATTAAATGTAACACCTGTATTATCTTTAGTTCTTTCCATACATCTTTGTATGCTTTTTTGCATTCCGTCTGATAATCCATTAATATTACCTAAAATTTTTACTCTGATATTTTCTGTGTCTGCTCTTTTTGAATAATCATCTAAATAGTTTTGAAGTAATGTCATTAATGCTTTTACTTCTTCTTCTGCTCTTTTCCAATTTTCAGTTGAAAATGCATAAACTGTTATATATTTTAATCCGATTTTATTTGCATACCTTACTATTTTCTCAAGTGTTTTTGCACCTTCTTTATGTCCAGAAGGTACGCTTTTTCCATTTTCTTTTGCCCATCTTCTATTTCCGTCCATTATTATTCCAATATGTGCTGGCATATTTAGTTCTTCCATTTTATTTATTCCTTTCTTTTTTCTAATTCATTATTTTGTGAATTTAGATTTATTCTTCTTTATTTTCCATGGACTTTTTTATTTTTATATATTCATTATATCTAATTCTTTATTTGCTAATATTTTGTCTATTTCATCTATTTTAGAGTCTGTTATTTTTTGTATTTCATTTTCAGCTGTTTTTAAATCATCTTCTGTAATTTCACTTGCTTTTTGTTTTGCTTTAAATTCATCTATTCCGTCTCTTCTAGCTCCTCTTATAGATACTTTTGCTTCTTCTGCAATTTTTCTTATATCTTTTACTAAGTCTTTTCTTCTTTCTTCTGTTAACTCTGGAAATGTTAGTCTTATTACTTTTCCGTCGTTATTTGGGTTTATTCCGATGTCTGATGCTAATATTGCTTTTTCAATTTCTTTTAGACAACTTATATCCCATGGTTGAATTACTATTAATCTTGCCTCAGGTACTGATACTGCTGCAACTTGATTTATTGGTGTTGGTGTTCCATAATATTCTATTTTTATTTTATTTAATATTGCTGGATTTGCTCTTCCAGCTCTAACCTCTGCTAATTTTTGTGTGTACGCTGTTATTGTTTTTTCCATTCTTTCTTTAATATTTGTATAATCCATTTTTATTCTTCCTTTCCTTTTTTATTCCAATATATTTTTTAGCAAGATACTGTTGTTCCTACATTTTCACCTTTTACCGCTCTTACAATATTTTCTGGGTCTGCAATTCCAAACACTAGTAATGGCATATTATTGTCTTTGCATAATGCTGTTGCTGTTGAATCCATAACTTTTAGGTCTTTTGTTAATACTTCTGTATATGAAATTTCTGTATATTTTTCAGCAGTTGGATCTACTTTTGGGTCTGCTGAATATACTCCATCTATATTTTTTCCAAGTAATATTACATCTGCTTCTGTTTCTACTGCTCTTAGAGCTGCTGCTGTGTCAGTTGTGAAATATGGATTTCCAGTTCCACATGCAAATATTACAACTCTCCCTTTTTCTAAGTGTTTTGTCGCTTTTCTTTTTATATATGGCTCTGCAATTTTGCTCATCTCAATCGCTGTTTGAACTCTTGTAAATAATCCTCTTGCTTCTAAAGCATCTTGCAATGCTAATGCATTCATTGTTGTTGCAAGCATTCCCATGTAGTCTGCTGTTGTTTTTTCCATTTGTTCTCCATTACGTCTTCCTCTCCAGAAATTCCCACCACCAACTACTATTGATACTTGAACTCCAAGTTCTACTATTTCTTTTACTTTATCACATATGTCTCCTAATACTTTTATGTTTATTCCTGTTTTATCTTTTCCTGCTAATGCTTCTCCACTTAATTTTAATAATACTCTTTTATATTTGGTTTTTTCCAATTTTATTTCCTCCCTTTGGCTTTTTATAAAATTCGGTTACATTATATCATATTTTTAAAAAAAGTCACTAGTTTTAGTGACTTTTTATTAATTATTCTTTTTTATTAAACGTTTTCTTTTATGTAGTCAACTACATCTCCTACTGTTACAACTTTTTCTGCATCAGCATCTGGAATTTCTATATCAAATTCTTCTTCTAATGCCATTATTAATTCAACTATGTCTAGTGAATCAGCTCCTAAGTCATCTATAAATGATGCTTCAGTTGTTACTGTTGCTTCAGTAACTCCTAATTGCTCTACAATTATCGCTTTTACTTTCTCAAATACTTCTTCTGAACTCATGATTTATAAGTTCACCTCCTCTCAAGTTTTAAAATGTATATTTTCAACATTTCTTCTTTTTTGTATGCCTAATTTATATTATATGTTTTAATTTTTGTCAAGGTTTTCTTTAGCCTTTTTTTGAATTTTTTCAAATTCTTCTGTCATTTTTTCTACTGCTCTGTTTTCAACAAATTTTTCAGCTTGTTTTATTGTAAATTCAAATAGCTTCTCATCACTACTTCCATGTGCTTTTACTACTGGTTTTTTTACACCTAAAAATAATGCTCCACCATAAGATTTATAATCCATTGCTTTTTTTAGATTGTTTATGGCTGGTAATGAAGGTATCGCACATATTTTTCTCCATAAATTTTTCATAAAGCTTTCTGTAAGAGTTCTTTTTACAAATTTTCCTAATCCTTCTGTTGTTTTTAAAAATACGTTTCCTGTAAAACCATCTGTAACTATTGCATCAATTTCTCCTGAAAATGCTTCTCTTCCTTCTACATTTCCTATAAAGTTTATTCCAAGTTCTGGAGATTTTTCTTTTAATAATTTATATGATTCTTTAGTAAGCTCATTTCCCTTTGTTTCTTCTGTCCCTATGTTTAGTAATCCTATTGCTGGTTTTTCAATTCCAAACGTGTTGTGTAGATATATTGTTGCCATTTGTGCAAATTGTAATAGATTTAATGGTTTACAGTTTGTGTTTGAACCTGAATCTATTAATAATAATTGGCTTTTATATGCTGGTAAAATTCCTGCTAATGCTGGTCTATCTATTCCTTTTATTCTTCCTACCAACAGTGTTGCTCCCGCAAGCAGAGCTCCTGAATTTCCTGCTGAAATGAATACGTCTCCTTCTCCATTTTTTAACATATTAAATCCGACTACCATCGATGAGTCTTTTTTATGTTTTATACTATCTGTTGGTCCGTCTTCCATTTCTATTGTTTCTGTTGCATTTTTTATTTTTAATCTTTCTGATACTTCTTCCATTTCTTTTCCAGTAAATTCTTTTATCTTGTTTCTTATTACTTCTTCTTTTCCTATTAATGTAATTTCTGCTTTTATATCTTTGATTGCTTTTAATGCTCCTTTTATATTTGCATCTGGTGCATTGTCTCCACCCATTGCGTCTAGTAATATATTCACTCTTTTTTCCTCCCAATAATTTTTAATATGTATATTTTATTATTGATTTACGAAAAAATCAATACTTTTGTGAAAACTATAGTATTTTTTTTACCAAAAGTAGTTTCTTTCTCAACTATTGGCTATTACACTATTAAGAATGATGCAAAGAAAACCTTACAAAGAGCCTAAAATAATAGGTATTTACTTTAACTATTGATAATCGTTCACAATCCTCATATAAAAATGTTTCAAACGCAACTATTGACTTTCAGCCTAAAAAAACTTGCAAAAAAAGAAACCCTAATGAAAGTATATTCATTAAAGTCTCTTTTTTATTATTTAATTATATATTATATTCTATAATTAAGCAATTATGTCTGCTACAACTCCTGAACCTACAGTTCTTCCACCTTCACGTATAGCGAATCTTAATCCTTTTTCTATAGCGATTGGTGTGATAAGTTCGATAGTCATAGAAACGTTATCTCCTGGCATTACCATTTCTGTTCCAGCAGGTAATTCAATAACACCTGTTACGTCTGTTGTTCTGAAATAGAATTGTGGTCTGTATCCGTTGAAGAATGGTGTATGTCTTCCACCTTCTTCTTTAGTTAATACATAAACTTCAGAAGTGAATTTTGTATGTGGATTGATTGTTCCTGGTTTTGCAAGAACTTGACCTCTCTCAACATCTTTTCTATCAATACCTCTTAATAATGCTCCAGCATTGTCTCCAGCTTCAGCTGAATCTAATTGTTTTCTGAACATTTCAAGACCTGTGATTACAGTTTTTCTTCTTTCTGTTGTTAATCCGATGATTTCAACTTCTTCTTGTAATTTGATTTGTCCTCTTTCAACTCTACCAGTAACAACTGTACCTCTACCACTTATTGTCATTACGTCTTCGATTGGCATTAAGAATGGTTGGTCAACTGGTCTTTCTGGTGTTGGGATATAGCTATCAACTGCATCCATTAATTCTTTCATTGGAGCATATACAGGATCGTTAGGATCTGTTGATGTGCTCTCTAATACTGCTAATGATGAACCTTTAACTACTGGAATATCATCTCCTGGGAAATCATAGCTTGATAATAAGTCTCTAACTTCCATTTCAACTAATTCTAATAATTCTGGGTCGTCAACCATATCACATTTGTTTAAGTAAACAACGATGTATTTTACACCTACTTGTCTTGCTAATAAGATGTGCTCTCTTGTTTGAGGCATTGGTCCATCAGCTGCTGATACTACTAATATAGCACCATCCATTTGTGCTGCACCTGTAATCATGTTCTTTACGTAGTCAGCATGTCCTGGGCAGTCTACGTGTGCGTAGTGTCTTGTTTCTGTTTCATATTCCACGTGAGCTGTGTTGATTGTGATTCCTCTTGCTTGTTCTTCTGGTGCTCCGTCGATTTGATCATATGCTTTGTATTGAGCTTTACCTAATAATCCTAAGTATTTAGTAATAGCTGCTGTTGTTGTTGTTTTACCGTGGTCAACATGTCCGATTGTACCGATGTTAACGTGTGGTTTTGTTCTTTCAAATTTTGCTTTTGCCATTTGAAAATTCCTCCTTTAATTTTTACTTTAAGCTAATGTTTTTCATAGCTTTTAAATATTTAAAATTTAATTTTTATACTATTAGAATTTTAATATGTAAAATTCTAATAGTTAAACTTAAATTTAATAACAATTTGATTTATTGCATTATATACTATTTTATATAAAAATGCAAGTATAAACTTTAAATTTATAGATTATCTGTTGGCCATTATAAATGCACCAATGAAAAATAATATAACAATACATCCTAATTCTATATTATTTATTATTTTTCCATACATTATCAAATTCACCTACTAATCTTCTTTTTTTCTTGAAGCTATGATTGTTTCAAGAACTGATTTAGGAACTTCTTCATAATGAGATGGTTCCATTGAGTATGTTCCTCTACCTTGTGTTTTAGAACGTAAGTCTGTAGCATATCCAAACATTTCTGATAATGGAATAAATGAATGAATTTCTTGCATTCCATCATTTGCGTCCATTCCTTCCATTCTACCACGTCTTGAGTTTACATCTCCTATAACGTCTCCCATGTATTCTTCTGGAACAACGATTTCAACTTTCATTATTGGCTCTAAGATAACTGATTTTGCTTGTTTACATCCTTCTTTGAATGCCATTGATGCAGCTATTTTGAACGCCATTTCTGAAGAGTCAACTTCATGGTATGAACCGTCTACTAATGATACTTTAAAGTCGATTACTGGGTAACCAGCTAATATACCACTTTCAGCAGCTTCTCTCATTCCTTGTTCAATTGGTTTGATGTATTCTTTTGGAACAGCTCCTCCAACGATTTTGCTTTCGAATTCTATTCCTTTTCCTGGTTCTAATGGTTCCATTTCAAACCATACATCACCGTATTGTCCTTTACCACCTGATTGACGTATAAATTTACCTTGAACTTTAACTTTGTTTCTAATAGTTTCTTTATATGCAACTTGTGGTTTACCAACATTACATTCAACCTTGAATTCTCTTTTTAATCTGTCTACAATTATGTCTAAGTGTAATTCACCCATTCCGGCAATAATTGTTTGACCTGTTTCATGGTTTGTATATGCTTTGAATGTTGGATCTTCTTCAGCTAATTTTGACAATGCGATTCCCATTTTTTCTTGAGCTGCTTTATCTTTTGGTTCGATAGCAATATCGATAACTGGCTCTGGGAATTCCATTTTTTCAAGTATTACTGGATTGTTTAAATCACATAATGTGTCTCCAGTTGTTACTTCTTTTAATCCTACTGCAGCTGCAATATCTCCAGAATATACTTTATCAATATCTTCTCTATGATTTGCGTGCATTTGTACGATTCTTCCTATTCTCTCTTTTTTGTCCTTTGTAGCATTTAATATTGTTGAACCTGTTTCTACTGTTCCAGAATATACTCTGAAGAAACATAATTTTCCTACAAATGGGTCTGTTGCAATTTTAAATGCTAAAGCTGAGAATGGTTCTGAATCAGATGTTTTTCTTTCAACTTCAGTTTCTCCGTCTAAAGCTGTTCCTTTAACGTGAGCTATATCTAATGGAGATGGCATAAAGTCAATTATTGCATCTAATAATTCTTGTACACCTTTGTTCTTGTATGAAGAACCGCAGCATACTGGAACTAATGTGTTTGCAATTGTTCCTTTACGTAATCCTAATTTAATATCTTCGTCAGATAATTCTTCTCCTTCAAGATATTTCATCATTAATTCTTCATCTTGTTCAGCAGCAGCTTCAATCATTGCTGTTCTAGCTGCTTTTGCATCTTCTAACATATCTGCAGGAATATCGCATTCTTCAATTTCTTTTCCTGCATCATCTTTGTGGATGAATGCTTTCATTTTTATTAAGTCTACGATTCCTTGGAAATTGTCTTCAGCTCCGATTGGTAATTGGATTGGAACTGGGTTTGCACGTAATCTATTTTTTAATTGATCAACGCATAATTGGAAGTTAGCTCCTACAATGTCCATTTTGTTTACATATACCATTCTTGGTACATGATATTTGTCAGCTTGTCTCCAAACTGTTTCTGTTTGTGGTTGAACTCCACCTTTTGCAGCTAATACTGTAACTGAACCATCAAGTACTCTTAATGATCTTTGTACTTCTACAGTAAAGTCAACGTGTCCTGGTGTATCAATTATATTGATTCTGTTGTTTTTCCAGAAACATGTTGTTGCAGCAGATGTTATTGTAATACCTCTTTCTTGTTCTTGGTCCATCCAGTCCATTGTTGCATCACCTTCATGAACTTCTCCTATTTTGTGTGTTTTTCCTGTATAAAATAATATTCTCTCTGTTGTTGTTGTTTTACCAGCATCAATGTGAGCCATTATTCCTATATTTCTTGTTCTTTCTAATGGGTATTGTCTTCCTGCCATGTTTATTTTTTCCTCCTCTCGGTATCTATTTCACTTTATATTAAAATGAAATTAGAATGGTAAAATTTTTATTACCATTTGTAATGTGCGAAAGCTTTGTTAGCTTCTGCCATTCTGTGTGTATCTTCTTTCTTCTTGAATGCTCCACCGTTTCCAGCTACTGCATCTAAGATTTCTCCTGCTAATTTTTCAGCCATTGTTTTTTCATGTCTATTTCTAGCATATGTTACTAACCATCTTAAACCTAAAGTTTGTCTTCTTTCTGGTCTTATTTCTAATGGTACTTGGTATGTTGCTCCACCTACTCTTCTTGCTTTTACTTCAAGAACTGGCATGATGTTTTCTAATGCTGCTTCAAATACTTCTAAAGGATTTTTTCCTTCTTTTTCTTTGATTATGTCGAATGCATCATAAACTATTCCTTGAGCTATTGTTTTTTTACCATCTAACATGATGTTGTTTATTAATTTTGTAACAACTTTGCTGTTGTATATTGGGTCTGGTAACACATCTCTTTTTGCTACATATCCTCTTCTTGGCACTTTCCTTCACTCCTTTCAATTTTGATATTGTTTTTTCAATATCATTTTGCAATTTGCTTGCAGAATACTATTTTAGTATTCAAAGTTACTCTAAAAATTTAATTTTCAGTAAGTGCTCTTATCATCTATTCTAAATTTAAGTCCATTAATTTAGTAAGAATAAAGTGCACTGCTTTAGCTTTTTTCAAGCTTTATTTTTAACCATTATTTTTTTGGTTTTTTTGCACCGTATTTTGAACGTGCTTGCATTCTGTCTTTAACTCCTGCTGTGTCTAATGTTCCTCTGATGATATGGTATCTAACACCTGGAAGGTCTTTTACCCTACCACCTCTTATTAATACTACGCTGTGTTCTTGTAAGTTATGTCCTATTCCTGGGATGTATGATGTTACTTCATACCCATTTGATAGTCTAACCCTTGCTACTTTTCTTAATGCTGAGTTTGGTTTTTTAGGTGTAACTGTTTTTACTACTGTACATACTCCTCTTTTTTGTGGTGCTCTGTGATTTGTTAATCTTTTATTTCTTGAATTGTATCCATGTTGTAGAGCTGGAGCTGTTGATTTTGTTACTCCTGTTTGTCTTCCTTTTCTTACTAATTGATTAATTGTTGGCACTTAAATTTCACCTCCTATAAAAATATACCGTTATGAAATTTTTTCCATAACGGTATTATTATACTATTTGAGCGTTTATTTGTCAATGGTTTTGAAATATTTTTTCTTAGGGATTTTTGCTTTATAGTTAATACTCAATTTGCACATCAAATATCTAAAGTTAACCATAACCAACTTTTTTTAATGCTAATTAGTGTTCCTTTGTATTTATAGTACTTTTTTATTCTAAACCATTTTCTTCTTTAATCTTATTTACTTGTTCTTCAGTCAAATAACCATACTTTTTCATTTTATACAAAACTTGTTTTGCCCTTTGCATTGCCAAATCAGGATTTTTAGTAGGAGCATAAACGCTTGGAGCATTTGGAATTCCTGCTAGCATTATACATTCATAGTCAGACATTTCTAATGGCTCTTTTTCAAAGTATTTTTTGCTTGCTTCTTTTACAGAATAGCAACCATCCCCAAAGTAACACGTATTTAAATAATATTCTAAAATTTCATCTTTGCTGCAATTTTTTTCGTATTGCTGTGCCATAAATACTTCTGCTATTTTTCTAGTTGCACTTGCTTCTTGGGTAAAATATGAATTTTTGGCTAATTGTTGAGTTATTGTGCTTCCACCTTCAGCTAATTCTTTTTTTCTTATGTCTGTAAAAATTGCTCTTCCTAATGATATTATATCTATTCCTGTGTGGTCATAAAATCTTCTATCTTCAGTTGCAACTACTGCATCTTTATAAATTTTAGGCATTTCTTCTAGTGTTGTATATGTTTTATTTGATTTTATTTCTTCAATTTTTTGTTCTATAGCTATTTCATTAATTGCTGTTTTGTATTTTTCATATCCTTTGTATGTTACAAATGATGCTACTCCTACTATTATTATTAAGCAAAGGATTAGTATATTTCTTATTATTTTTAATATTGTTTTCATTTGTTCCACCTACTTTTCTACTTTTTTCGCAATTTTATTTTACCATAAACACTTTTTGATTTCAACGAAAAAATATAAAACACCATAAAAAAACACCCACAATTTTATAAAAGCAGGTTTGCTTGTTTAAACTCATTATATCTTATCAAAACTTCAGTTTCAATTTCGTCATTAAAAAAAGCTGTTAAAGACCAGTCATCATAATTTATATAAACTTCCTTTATCTTGCCTAAATCTAAAACAGTATAATTAGAAGATTTTTCATCACTTAAAGTTAAAATTTGGTAATTAATGTCATATTTAAATTTCTTTACTGTTGCTTGACTTCCTATAAATCCGCTATTTTTTATTACTACTTTTTTTCCTTTTATTGTATCTAAAAAATTTATTATTTCTGAGTTTTCCATCTTTCTTTTGTTTCCTTCCTTAATGCATAATCATTTTTTATTGTCACGCCATAGATGTTGTTATGGTATTTGCACGTATGTTATATCTATTTATACTACTTTTAGATAATATTGTCAATATTTCGACACATTATATACATAAAAACGCCTTTATAATATATAAAACGCCACTACTTTTATATATAGTGGCTATTTAACCATATTGTTTTTTCTGATAATTATTTTTTCTTTTATTTTACTTTATTTCTAACATACTCATATAAAATTATTCCTGTTGCAACAGAGGCATTTAAACTTTCCGTTTTACCTAACATAGGAATTATAACTCTTTCGTTTGCTAATTTTTGAATATTTTGAGCTACTCCATTTGCTTCGTTTCCAATAACAATTATTTTTTTATTGTAATCTACATCATAAATTGTTTTGTCTGTTTGAAGAGATGTTACCATTAATTTAAAGCCATTTTTTTGCATTTCTTTTATAGATTCTTCCAAATCTTCTACTTCAATTACTTTTACTCTAAAAATAGCTCCCATTGTTGAACGCACAACCTTTGGATTATATACATCAGCGGTACCTTTTGTTACTATAATTTGATTTAATCCAACACTATCTACAGTTCTAAGTATTGTTCCTAAATTTCCTGGGTCTTGTATGTCATCAAGTGCAACTATTATATCATCATTGTATTCTATTTTTAATTTTTCTGGTTCTTTTTTTATGATTGCCAAAATTCCTTGCGGATTTGTTACCTGTGAAAGACTTTTAAATATTTTTTCTGTAACATATATGCACTCATATTTTGCAATTTCGTACATCAAATTTTTTGATATTTCTAAGTTTTTTGTACATTCTTCGCAAATAATTATTTTTGATATAACAGCTTTTTCTTGAATTGCTTCTTCTATTAACTTAATTCCTTCAATTAGGTATTCTTGCATTTGGTCTCTATATTTTTTTTCGCTAAGTTTTTTTACATGTTTTACAATTTCATTATCTTTACTTGAAATTACTTGCAAAATATTTCACCTCGTTTCTATTTTTAATTTTTATCTACTTAATATTTAAAATTTATACAGTTTTACTTTTTATATTTTTTACAAATTCTTTTATTTCTTGCAAAATTTTAATTTCATTTGTTTCTCTTATTTGTAAAGTAATTGTTGGTTTTACACCTGGTGAGAACCTAATTCTATTTTTGTATTGTTTTACTAATTCATTTACATCAATATCAAAATTTTCTGGTTCAAATGTAAATATGCAAAATCCTTTTTTGCTTAAAACTTTGCTAATATATTTTTCTTTGCATAAATATTTTATTCTTGCAATTTCCAATAAATTTTCAAGTTCTCTTGGCATATTTCCAAATCTGTCTATTATTTCATCAATAACATTTTGAATATCTTCTTCGTTTTTGCAAAGTGCAATGTCTTGATATATTTCTATTTTTTGTTTTGAATCTTGAATGTATGTATCAGGTATATAGCTTGTTACGTCAATATCAATTTGTACATCAATTTCTTGTTTAACTTCTGTTCCATTCATTTCTTTTATTACTTCATCTAATAAATTGCAGTATGTATCATATCCTACTTGTTCTAAGTGTCCGTGTTGTATTTCTCCTAATAAGCTTCCAGCACCTCTAATTTCTAGGTCTCTCATCGCAATTTTAAATCCTGAACCAAATTCAGTAAATTCTTTTATTGCTTTTAATCTTTTGTTTGCAACTTCAGAAATTATTTTGTCCCTTTTATATGTAATATATGCATATGCTTGCCTATCACTTCTACCTACTCTTCCTCGAATTTGATATAATTGTGCTAAGCCCATTCTGTCTGCATTTTCTACAATTATAGTGTTTGCATTTGGAATGTCAATTCCAGATTCTAAAATTGTTGTACACACTAATACATTCGTCTTTTTATCAATAAAATCTTGCATTATTTCTTCAATTTTTTCACCTGTCATTTGTCCGTGTGCGAAATCTACTCTTGCTTCTGGAACTAAATCGTTTATTTGCTCAGCTTTTCTTTGGATATTTTCAACATTATTAAATAAATAAAATACCTGACCATCTCTTTCTAGTTCTTTTGTAATTGCTTCTTTAATAACTTGTTCATCATATTCAAATACATATGTTTGTACCGGTTTTCTGTTCTGTGGTGGTTCATATATTACTGACATATCTCTAACTCCCACAATTGACATGTGTAGAGTTCTTGGAATTGGTGTTGCCGTCATTGTTAATACATCTATATTTGTTTTATATTGTTTTATTTTTTCTTTTGCTTTTACTCCAAATCTGTGTTCTTCATCTATTATTAATAGTCCCAAATCTTTGAATTCTATATCTTTGCTAAGTAATCTATGTGTTCCTACAACTACATTTACTTCTCCTAATTTTAATTTTCTTATAATTTCATCTTGCTGTTTTTTTGTTTTGAATCTGTTTAGAACTTCTACATTTACTCCAAATTCTTCCATTCTGTCTTTAAATGATTGATATTGTTGCTGAGCTAGCACCGTTGTTGGTACTAAATATGCAACTTGCTTGTTGTTCATTACTGCTTTAAATGCAGCTCTTATTGCAACTTCCGTTTTTCCATATCCAACATCTCCACATAAAAGTCTGTCCATCGGTTTTGACATTTCCATGTCTTTTTTTACTTCTTCTATGCATCTTAATTGGTCATCTGTTTCTGTATATGGAAAACTTCCTTCAAATTGTTCTTGCCAATCATCATCTTTTTCGCATGCAAATCCTACTGCTTTTTCTCTTCTTGCATATAATTCTATTAATTCTTTTGCAACTTCTCTTAGATTTTTCTTTACTTTTGCTTTTGTTTTTTGCCAATCTTTACTTCCTAATTTGTTTATTTTTAAGCCTAATTCGTCTCCACCTATATATTTTCTAACACTGTCTAATTGGTTTGTTGGTACATATAAAATATCGTCTCCTTGATATCTTATTTTTATATAATCTTTTGTTGTGTTGTCAGCAGTTACTGTGTTTATTCCAATAAATACACCTATTCCATAGCTTTTGTGTACTACATAATCCCCTGGTTTTAAATCTGCAAATACAACTTTTTCTCCTTCTTTAAATGCTGAACTTACTTGCCTTTTTCTTTTTTCTCCTTCTATTAACTCGTTTGCTGATATTACAAGTAAATCTATATCATAGCATTCAAATCCATTGCTTATTTTCCCAACTGTTACGGTTACTGAGTTTTCAGTTTTAGTTATTATTGTTTTGTTTAATTTTTCTTCAAATTTATTTAATATTTTTTGTTCATCTAATAAACTACATATTTTTTTTGCTTTTTCTTTATTTTCTGCTATTACGTATATTTTTTTGTTATTTGCTTGTGCCTTATGAATATCATTTATGAATCCTTCAATTTCGCTTTTGTAGTAATTTTTTTCTTTATATACAAATTTATATTTTTCTGATTGGACTTTTGCTTGATTGTCTTGCTTTTCTAAGAACAAAAGTTGCTTTTTTTCTAATTCCTGATAAATATTTTGATAGCTTTCAATATTTTTTATTGCCTCTGGTATAAATTTTTCTTTTTCAATTAATAGTTTTTCAATATTTTGTGTGTCTTTTTCTATGTTTAATGCTCTTTGCTCTATTTTAGAAATTTCATCAATACATATTAAATAATTTTCGTTTAGATATTCTAATAAATTTGTTTGCTCTGTGTAGAAGCTGTCAAAATATTTATCTATTTTGCTTAAGTAATTTCCACTTCTTATTATTTCTAAATCTTCTTCTATTATTTCTGCTAAATTTTCGTCATATACTTTAGTTTTTATTCTTTTTTCTATGTCTTCTATTTTTGTTTCTAATATATACTCCGTTGCTGGATATATTGTTATTTTTTCGATGTTTTCTGTCGACCTTTGGCTTACTATATTAAAGTATCTTATTGAATCTATTTCATCTCCCCAAAATTCTATTCTTACACCTTGATTTTCTGAGATTGATATATCAACAATTCCTCCTCTTATGCTAAACTGACCTCTTCCGTCTATTAAATCATATCTTGTATAGCCTAAGTCTACTAATTTTTGTTTAATTTCATCTATTTTTTGAATTTGCCCTACTTTTAAATCTAATTTGTTTTTGTACAATGTATTTTTAATTGGAATTTTTTGCATGATGGCTTCAATTGTTGTTACTACAATTAAATTCTTTTTTTCATATATTTTATTTAGTGTTTCTATTCTTTCATATGGCAAATCTTTGCTTTCTGCGATATAGTCATATGTTACAATTTCTTTTTTTGGAAAAAATACTGTTTTTTCGTTAAAGTATTTTATGTTGTCCATTATTCTTTTGGCTTGAATTTCATTATATGTTATTATGCATAATGGCTTTTTCGAAAACTCACTTAGTGCAGTTAAAATATGAACTTCTCCTACGTCAGTTAAGCCCGATATTGATATCGGACTTTTTTTATTTTCTATGTTTTTTTCTAGCTCTACAAACTTAGTATTTTTTCCCAGTTCTCCTAATATTGTATTCATGTAGTTTTCCTCGCTTCTATTTTTGTTATATTGGTATTATACTATGTTTTTTAATATTTAACAACCAGTTTATCAAATTTGGTGTTAATATATTTTTCAAGTTTAGTCATAAATTCTTCTTTTTCTATTTCTTTTTTGGCTACCATTTCTAAGCCTTTTTCCCAACTTGCTGTAAGCTTTGGATTTAACATATCTGGCATAGCATAATTTACAATGTCATAAATTGCTTCTCCTTTTTGTGTTGGAGTTATTATTTGGGTTTTCGTGTTTATCTCGATATATTTTATTTTTTCTAGTTTTTTCATAATTTCTGCTCTAGTAGCACTTGTTCCAATTCCAGCTCCTTTTATTTGCTCTCTTAATTCTTCATCTTCTATTAATTTTCCTGCATTTTCCATAGCTAAAATTATTGAACCCGAATTGTATCTTGTTGGTGGTGAAGTTTCTGCGTCTTTTATTTCAAAATTTTGTACTTCTATTTCATCGCCTTTTTTTAACTTCTTTAGTATTTCTAAGTTGTTTACTTTTCCATTTTCTTCATTCTTTTCTTGATTTTGGGCAGAATTTTCTCCTTTTTCCACTGAGTTATCCACATTTGGTGCGTTTTCTGTGGATTGTTTGTTCGCTTTTTGTCGTAAAATATCTAAATATCCATTTTTTACACAGATTTTGCCTCCAGCGGTAAATGTTTCTCCTTCTATTTCTACAACTACTGATATTTTTTCATATTCTGCTGGTGGATAAAATATTGCTAAAAATCTTTTTACTATTATTTTATATACTTCTTTTTGTAGGTTTGGTAATCTTTCATAGTTTTCATACCCTTGTCCTGTTGGAATTATAGCATAGTGGTCTGTTATTTTTTTGTCATCTACATATTTTGTTTTTAATAAGTTTGTTGAATATTTTTCTTCTACCATTTTTTGTATATATCCTTGAATTTCTTCATCTCTATATCCTTTTGCTATTCCATTTAAGTTTTTTGATATTTCTTTGGCAACTGCTGTTGATAATACTCTTGCATCTGTTCTTGGATATGTTACTAATTTTTTTTCATAAAGATTTTGTATTATCTCTAATGTTTCATCTGGCTTGATTTTAAATCTTTTTGTGCATTCATTTTGTATTTCTGCTAAGTTAAATAATAGTGGAGGATTTTCTTTTTGTTTGTTCTTTTTTAATTCTGTAATTATCGCTTTTTTTCCTGCAAGGGTTCCTATAAAATCTTTTGCATCTTGCTCTTTTTTAAATCCATTTTCATTGTATAATTTTGGACTTTCAAATACAGATGATTTTTCACTTACTTTCCATTCTCCATTAAATGTGCTTTCTTCTGTTCCAAATATTCCTTGTATTTTATAGTATTTTGTTTTAACAAAATCTCGAATTTCTCTTTCTCTTGAAACTATCATTCCAAGTACGCATGTCATTACTCTCCCTACTGATATTGATGCTTTTTCTTCATTTATTTTTTGTGCAAGTTTTCTTCCATATATTATTGATAGTAGTCTTGAAAAATTTATTCCTATTAGATAATCTTCTTTCGCCCTTAAATATGCAGAGTCTGATAAACTATCATATGCTTCTAAGTCTTTTGCTTCTTTTATTCCTCTTTGTATTTCTTCTTCTGTTTGTGAATCTATCCATACCCTTTTCATTTTTGCTTTTGGATTTGGATTGGCCATCATGAATACTAGCCTTTGTATATATTCTCCTTCTCTTCCAGAGTCTCCTGCATTGTATATTTCTTCAACATCTTCTCTTTGTAGTAAATTTTTTACTATTTCAAATTGATTTTGAACTGCTGGTATTATCTCATATTTCCATTCTTCCGGAATAAATGGAAGAGTGTCTAATCTCCAAAATTTTAAATTTTCATCATATTTTTCTGGATAACTCATTGTTACCAAATGTCCTACACACCATGTTATTATCCATTCTTCTGATTCTATGTATCCATTTTTCCTGTTTGTATTTATTTTTAGGGCTTTCGCAAATTCCATTGCTACTGACGGTTTTTCTGTTATTAATAGTTTTTTCATGAAATCATCCTTTTATTCGTTTAAATATATTTTTGCTTGCTTTGTTGCAATTTCTATTTTTTGTTTTGTTTCTATATCTTTATATTCTACTTTCGATGTGATTTTGTCAATAAATTCTTGTGACATTACTTCTTGTTTTGATTTACTGAAATTAAAATCATATGTGTATGCAAGCCATGTAAATATGATGTCCATATTGGTTTTTATGTTTTTATAGTCTAGTTTCTCTTTTTTCATAAATTGTTTATATATGCTGTCTGTGATTTTTTCGCTTTCCATGTCATCGGTTTTTATTGTTAATACATTTTCTGGCTTTTCTTCTGTTATTACTCTGTATATGTCTATTTTATCGCTGTCTCTTATTATTTTCGCTTGCAAAAGAGTTTCTTCATCTAATCCTTCTTCTATGTTTGACCTGTTGTGATTAATTATCGCTTTGTTTATGATGTTGTCATATTTATCTGTTTTTATAAAATCTCTTATTCTATTTTCTTCAAATAATACTTTAATTCCCTGTTCTGCATGATTTACACTCATTGAATCTACAAATGTATTATAAATTCTTAATTGCTCAAATCGTCCTATATCATGTAATAGTGCAATTAATTGTGCTAAGTTTTTTTGTTCTTCTGAAAGGTTTAATCTTTCTGCTATTTTTTTGCTGTTTTCTACTACTTTGTATGTGTGTTTTATTTTTAATAACACTTTTTCGTCTTTTATGTCATATTTTTGTACGTATTTTTTAAATGCTTCTTTTGCTTTTAATATATTTATTTCCATTTTTTCATAGGTTCCCTTTCTCATATTTTTCTGCATATTTTTGTTTTAGTTTCAGTCGGTGTATATGTATATGTCTGCGTGTATGTCTGTGTCTATGTTTGTGTGTATGTATGTGGTATGTCTATGTTTGTGTCTATGTTTGTGTCTATGTTTGTGTCTATGTTTGTGTCTATGTTTGTGTTTATTTGAGTGTAGTGTAAAATTTCATATGACTTTTATGTATTGTAAAAATATGTTGCTTCCAAATCTGCTTCATGTACTAATAGTACTAATGGGTATTTTTTAATTGCTTGTCCTAATGTATTATATAATTCTTTAGGCTCTGAAAATCCCATATGCCAGCGTATTGCATATTTTTCTTCTACAGTTAATTTAATGTATTCTGTAAGCATCATTACTGATTTTTCTCCATGACCATATGGTATTGTATCTTCTATTGTATAATAAGGAACTTTTTCCCATACCCCTAAGGCATTTTTTGCGTTTCTATAGTCTATTTTATAAAAGTTTACTTTGCATATGTCATGCAATAATGCAACAATTTTTATTGTATCTTCTGAAAATTCTAAATTTAATTCTGATTTTCTTATTTTTTCTTCTAATAATTCATATACTTTTAAACTATGTTCTAATAGCCCTCCTTCATAATCTCCATGAAATCTTGTGCTTGCCGGAGCTGTAAAAAAATCTGAACTTTCTAAAAATTTGATTAGTTCATCCATTCCTTCTCTTTTTACTGAATTTAATAGTTCTAAAAATTTTTCTTTCATTTTTTCGCTTTCATTCCTCTCTTTGTAATAGATTTTTCGTTTCACATTATATAATAATACTTCATCGTTTTCAATAAACCATAACAATATTTTTTTAATTTTATACATTTTGTTTAAGTAAACGCACTTACTCTGCTCTCTGATAAAAAATGTTGTTTTTTTATTTTTACACATTTTGTCTCAGTAACGCACTTACTCTGCTCTCTGATAAAAAATGTTGTTTTTTTTACATTTTGTTTAAGTAGACTCATTTTTTTGCTCTCTGGCAAAAAATGTGCATTTTAATAGGATTAATTTTTTATCTCAGTTTATTTTATAATTTTTAAATGACTAAAAAAAAGAATGCGTAATCGCATCCTTTAATTTTTAGAATTTTCTTTTTCTTGCAGCCTCTGATTTTTTCTTTCTCTTTACACTAGGTTTTTCATAGTGTTCTCTTTTACGTACTTCTTGAAGTACCCCATTTCTTGCACATTGTCTTTTAAACCTTTTTAAGGCTTCTTCTATATTTCCATTATTAACTTTTATTTCTGACATTAACTATTCCCCTCCTTCCGGCTCTTAAGCACTTTTTGTGGGAGTTTTTCATTTGATAAATAGCTTAAACTTTGCTTATACTCTTTATCGCTAACCCTTATTACGTATTATATTATAACTAATTTCGAATACGTTGTCAATAGAAAATTTAAAGAATAATTGTGTTTTATTTTAAATATACCTATTTTACTGCTTAAATTAGCTGATTTCTATAATTCTATTTCTATCACTTTTTTTTCTTTTATTGATTTTTTTACATCTATTATTCTTTGATTGCTCGAACCTCTAAATTTCAAATTCAAATCTTTTTTATCTTCCTCAAATTTTCCATCGACAAGAACATCTATATATGAAATTAATTCTTTTGTAATTTTACTTTTTTTATACATTTTATCCATTACGTCTCTGTCAAACGTAAAACCTGTATAGCACCATATGTCTTTTTCAGGATGTTTTGCCTTAACTTGTCTTAAAAGTGGCAATAATCCCTCTTGATTAACAGGTTCAAGAGGTTCTCCTCCCAAAAGTGATAATCCTTTTATATATGGCTTATCTAATTCTTTCATTACTTTTTCTATAGTTTCTTGAGTAAACGGATTTCCAAAATTAAAGTCCCACGCTTCTTGATTAAAACAATTTTTGCAATGATGATTGCATCCACTTACAAACAAAGAAACTCTTACTCCCAAACCGTTTGCTACATCTGCTATTTTTAAATCCGCATAATTCATTAGCATCATCCCTTTCCACATTTTCCATAATATATCACACTGTTTTTTCTTCGTCAATAGTTATTTTTCTCAACCTGTTTTTCTATAATATTTCTTGCATTTTTCCAAATTTTATATTTTCTTTTATAACTATTTTCCATAAAAACATAATTATTAAAAATATTGCAATATTTTTATAATATAAAATTGCTATACTACTTACCATTGTAATTATTAATAAAACTATATTTGAAATTTTATTTATATAAATTATGGCTGTTTTATATCCTTTAAAAATATGTATCATACTTTTTAAAATTCTACCTCCATCTAGAGGAAAAATCGGAATCAAGTTAAATAACATTATAAGTAAATTTGCATATACTATTTTTTTGTTTGTATTTGGTAAATATAAAAAAATTAGTATCAATATTAAATTGGTAAGTGGTCCTGCGATTGCTATTGCTATTTTTTTCAGCTCAATTTTCCTTGCATTTTTTATTTTTTCATTATAATCTTCTAATTTTAATTTAAAAGAAACAGCTACCCCAAATGGCATTATTTCAACCTTTTCAGGTTTTAGGTCTAACAATATTCCCATTAGCATGTGCCCCATTTCATGAATTATTGCAAAAATCATTATAATAGAGTATATTTCAATTTGTTTTGTGAAATAAAATACAATTAAAAAAATAAATATTTTTAAATCTATGCGTATTCTCATAAATTATTTAAATTAGCCTCTTAGCCAACTTCCTCCTTTCTTGTATAACTTAAATTTATAAATCTAAAACAAGTTCAGGATCTACATATCTTCCCTCTTTTATGATTTCAAAATGTAGATGTGGTCCTGTTGAGTTTCCAGTTGACCCAACTTCAGCAATTTTTTGTCCTTGTGTTATATTTTCCCCCTCATTTACGCATAGTTTTAAACAATGGGCGTACAACATAGTTATTCCATTAGTTTCAACTTTTAAATGATTCCCATATCCTCCTTCACTTGATGTAAGCGTTACTTTTCCATCTGTTGCAGCTTTTATTTCAGTTCCTTGTGCTACTGCCATATCTAATCCAGTATGATATTTTGAAACATAGCTAATGTTAGAGTCTCTCCATCCAAATCTTGATGTTATTGTTCCGTTTACCGGCTTAATAAAACTTATATTGGACTTTATTTCTTGTGCATCTTTTTTCATCTGCTCTTCTTCACTTATAGTTTCATCATTTGAACTTTCTTTATCTGTACCACCTCCAATATTTTCATTATTCTCTGTATTTACATTATCTGTTGCTTGACCATTTTCATTGCTTGCATCTTTTTGTGATGAACTTGTTTCATCTTGATTTTCGGCTGCAGCTGCATTTGCATTTTGGTTTGCATCTTCTGCTCCTTCTTTGCCAGACTCGGTTCCTACATCTTCAGTTTCTGTAGCATCTTTATTCTCAATTCCTTCATTTTCACTTTTGACTGATTCTGTTTGATTTTCTTCGCTTAAACTTTCATTTATTGACGTATTTATATTTTCACATAAGCTACTTAATCCTTCATACACTTTACTTAAACTTATATCATATTCTAAAATTTTATTTAAATTTTCTCTAACATTTTCCGAAAAAGCGTAATTACCATTAATTATAAAATAAAAAATAAAGTATAAACCCAAACACACTAAAATCTGATTTTTCATTTTCCTTAAAATGCTTTTATTCGGCTTATTTTCTACGCTAAATCTTGCTCTTTGAGTTTTATTTTCATTTTCCATTTTTCTATTATATATTTCTTCTGCTCGTCTAATTTTTTCTTCTACGGACATCATTCTTTCCAAAAAAATTCCCCCTTTTCCTTCGTCATATTAATGTATATGATTTAAAAAAGGGGTTTATGTTTTAAAATATAAAATTTAATGTTAAACTAAAAAGGAACATTAATGTCATTATGACACTATATTTTTTTAATGCTTTATATTTAGCATTTTCTTTTTTATTACCAAACAATTTCTTATTTTCAAATCCATTTTCATAGCTAGAAATTAACATTTCCGCTTCTTTTATAACAAAGTCTTTTCCTTTGTTTTTTATCTCTTGTGCACTTGAATCATTATTTTTGTCTACCATTTCAAACATTTTTGCATATTGTGCTGATTTTAGAATTACAATGGCTTCTTCAACTATATTAGACGGCATATTTTTTAAAACTACAATATTTTTCATATCACTTTTTTGCATAATATCTAAACCTCTCTATCAAAATTCTAATTATAGTTTTGCCATTTTTTTACTTACTTATACACATTAAAAGCCTGTTTTAGGTAATTTTTTAACCACCTCCTCAAATATAACAGTTTGCATTTTGTCTTCATCAGTTACATTATAACCTTTGAATGTACTGCTTACCTTTGTTTTATTTACTATAATATCTTTTGCTTGACTATCTTCGTTTACTTTTGCATATAAATATGGTGTAATGCTTGAACTAAATCCTTTTTCAACTCTACCAAATTCTGTTTTTATTTCTGTAATGTATTCATCATCTTCTAATGATATTTCTGAAAAGTCTATGAATTTACTTTCTTTTGAATTTAAATTTTCTTGAAATAATCTAAAATCGTTTTTATTTGTTTTATAATAAAGATTGTAATTTAATTCCTGATTATATGTACCAGTTACAAAACCACTTATTCTTACATAATCTGTTGGTAAATATTCATACCATGTAAAATTATCTAAATATGTATTTCCTGTATTTTTTATATTGAACTTATACTCAATTTCTTGATTCTTCTCTGCTTGCTCAGGTCCTTGTTTTTCTATAGAAACTTTAGGGTTTTCTGATTTGTTTTTTATCTTAAGTTTTACAATTTCATTATTTTCCTTTATTTCTGCTTTATATTCTTTTGTATTTAATAAATAAAATTCTCCAGATGCTTTTTCTCTTACTTTATAAGTACCTTTTTCTAAATCTTTTGTAATTGCTAATCCTTGCGCATTTGTTTTTATTTCTTGAACTAATTGATTTTCTGAATTGTATATTTCAAATACAACGTCTTTTATTGGCGTTCCTGCTGGCGTTTTCAATATTTGATTGTAATCTTCGCTTAATTTAAATATTTCAATTTTTCCTTTTATTTTTTCGTTTTCAAAAACTATATTTTTTATTTGATTCTCTTCTAATACAACTTCTTGTGTTTCTTCATTTAAAACATACATTTCTTGCGTTTCTTTTTCTCTTAACTTTAATTTTGAATAATCTCTTATTGCATAATTTTTAGTTATTGCTTCTCCATTTTCATCCGTTATTATTGTTTCTAATATATTTTCGTTTTCATCTAATACGTCAAACTTAACTCCTTGTAATTTTACTTGATTATTATCCTTGTCTATTTTTATTACTTTAATTTGACCTTTTTTTAATTCATTTTCTATTGTAATTTCGCATGTTTCATCTGCTGTTATTTGTATTTGCCTTTCCTCTGTATCTAAATTGTATCCTTCATTTGTTTTTTTCTCTATTAATTTATATTTTCCTGTTCTTAAGTTTTCTAATTTAATTTCGCCATTTTTATCTGTTGTGTATATTCCTATTATTTTTCCTAACTCTTCGGAATATAATTCAAATTCTACTCCTTCTAATTTTATTTGATTATCGTCTTTATCAACTTTTGTTATAATTAAATTTCCTTTTTTATGGCTGTTTGTTATATTTATTTGTGTTGTTTTGTTATATTTTATGTTTGCATCAAATATTTTATCATTTAAATTATATTCTTCATTTGCTTTTATTTCTTTTACTTTGTATAAGCCTTGCACTAATCCTGTAAATACTGCCTCACCTTTTTCGTTTGTAGTTTGTTTTGCAACTTCTATTCCGTTTTCATTTAAAACTTGAAATGTTACTCCGTTAATTGGTTTTAATGTTTCTTCATCTGTTTTAATTATAATTAATTTTCCTGTGTTTACGGCTATTTGTAAATCTGCCGTACCTAAAATATCTTCAAATTTTTCATATGCTACAGCATAATTTTGAGTATTTGCAATTCTTGTTTTTCCATAGAATACTGGATATGTTTTACACTGTGCTTTAATTTTAATACTTACATTTATATTTTTATTCATTTGTTCTTTTGGTATTTTTATTTTAAAATTATTAGATCCATTAAAATTTTGTGCTTTGTTTCCATTTACATCTGTAATTATCGCTCCTTCCGGAAGCCCTGATGTGCTTACTATTTCATACCCTGAAATCTCAACTGATGTATTTACTTTGTATTCTTGCGAATAATAATTTTCTTCTTCTACCAAGTTTCCTACTTTACTTGTTGTAACTTGCCCGCTAAATTGTTTTTGCGTTCCATTTCTTCCTATGTCTACTAATTTTACAATAGCATTTGCCATTGCAGTTCCTCTTTCGTCTGCTCCTCTGTATCTTTTTTCTGCATCATAATTATTTAGAATAGAATACACCGCTTGTTTTGTTACTAAAAATGCATCATACTCATCATATAATCCCATTTCTTGAGGCGTTTTATATGGAAATCCATTTGATACAACTCTCCATATTCTTTCATCTAAATCTTTAGATATATCTACATCATATTCTGAATAATCTCCTTCCGCTAGTCCAACACCTGGTAAATCTGGGTTTAAACAATATGCTGGATATTCTTTTCCATTTTCTTTGTATACTACATATACTCCTGTAATATATGACCAAATACCTTGACTTTCTTTATAATATTGCAAATGCATTTCACATCTGCCTTTTGTTACAATAGTTGATTCTTCTGCTTTAGTTGCCGCAAATATCGTATTTGAAAATGATGTGATTAGAGTAATTATAAGCATCACTATTGTAAATATTTTTTTCTTTATTTTCATTCTTTCTATAATTCCTTGTATAATATATTTAGGTTTTTAAGGATACCTATAAACCTTTATAGATAATAATAGTGTTTTCTATAATATTTTTAGCATATTTTATAACTATAACAAATAATTTATTTTTTAAAATTTTTCTATCGCTTGTACGCATCTTCTATATCCTGGTTTATTTTCAATACATGTAATTAATGTAATTTTATTTTCATTAGTATCTTGTAAATAGCTCCAGTCAATATCACTTATTTGTGTATTTAAATTTACAATATAACTTTTTTTATTTTGTCTATATGTATAAATTATTTCATCTCCAATTTGGAGTTTATCTAAATCTTTAAAGTAATTTACATCAAAACCTCTATTATGTGCTGCTAAGCCTATATTTCCTTCTGCTTTTGATGTCTCAGTAAAATGTCCTATAAATTTATTTAATGTTGCCATTTCTGTTCCTTCTGAAATTTGTGCATTTAATGAAATTGAAGGAATTTCTAATGACCATTGAACTATTTCTTTATTGTTTTCATCTGTATTTTCTTCTGTTAATTCTTCCGAAGTTTCTTCTTGTATTTCTTCTGTATTTTCTTTACTTATCGTAGTTTGTTCTTCAGTATTACTTTTTGCCTTAACTATCGTGCTATTATTTTGCAATCCGAAAATTATCACTCCCAATATTATGATAGCTAAAACAACCGTTACTAAATTTATTGCTTTTTTAGAGTACATCCATCCAGTTCACCTCCTTTGCTATTTGATTTATTTTTTGATTAAGTTTTAGATTTAAACTTATTGAAAAAATCTTTTTGAATTTTTTGATAAAAATTTTATGTTTCCATATTACTACATCTTTTTTATCTTGTAAAGCTTTTTTTATCGACAAAAAAAGACATGTGTTTCGACAAATTTTAGTTCATTTTATTTAAAATACTGCGATTAACTATTATTGTTATTTTGAAAAAATTTTTTTATTTTTCTTGACTTTTTGCTAAGTAATGTTATTATATTACATATACAAATGAAAGGAAAAAAATTATGAATACTAATATGGAATTTGATTTTTATGACGCATCTACATTAAAATCATATAATTTAGATAAGACAATTCAATATCAATTAAGCTTATTGGATACATTAGATGTTTATACTAGAAAGCATTGTGAAAATGTAGCAAATATCACTTGTAGATTATGTGAATATTTACACTGTTCTAAAACTTTTACTGTTTATTGTACTATTTGTGCTTATTTGCATGATTTAGGAAAAGTTTTTGTTCCAGCTAGTATATTGCAAAAAAATGGTCCTTTAACAGATGAAGAATATGAAATTATGAAAAAACATACAACAAATGGTTACAATATGTGCATGAAAGACTTAGCTTTACGTCCATATGCTGCAGGACCATTATATCATCACGAAGCTTTAAATGGTACAGGATATCCTAATAAATTACACACAAAACAAATACCTCTAGAAGGACAAATAATTCGTGTGGCTGATGAATTTGATGCATTAGTAAGTAAGCGTCAATATAAAAGCCACATCAATATCTCTGATGCTTTAAAAATTATCATAGAAAATTGTAGTCCTTTAGATTCTAAAAGTAAAGTTGCTTATGAAAGGCTTGGAAAAAATAATCCTCACATTGTTAAAAAACTTTTTAAAGTTGTATTAGAAGATATAAATTATGAAATTTACTGTGTTGAAGGATACGTTTCTTCTTTACAATCTAATATTAAAAGATTGGAGCATATTAAATCTTATGAAGAAATGTATAAAAAGGCTAAAAGCGAGAAGCAGAAAAATAAATATCTTGATTGGATGAAGTCTATGTTTAATCAAGGCGAAACAGTTGAAAATTATAAAAATGTTTTAAGCGACTATGAAAATGCTTTTTCGTATAGAAAGAAAATATTAGATGATTTAAAAAATGAATGCAAAAAAGTAAAAAAATTAAAGGTGTAGATTTATACACCTTTATTTTCAGGGTTTTCTACCAACAATTGTTGACAATCAAACTTGTTGGTAAAGAACCTATTTAAATATATTCATTATTTTTTCTATTAAACTTTGTGAGCTTTTTTCAATTTCTTCTGCTGAAGTTTCTACATAATCTTCTTTTGGAAGTTCAATGTATACTGTTTGTGCTCCTGTTTGTTTTTTCATTCCTAATTGTTCAGAAGCTATTTTTTCTACATTATTTAAATTCAAACTACTTTCTATACTAATTTCTAATTGTTTGTTTTCTTTTTCTATTGTAGCTAATTGACTTTTTTGCTTTTGTATTTCTTTAAATTCTTCATTTATTACTGAATTTCTATAACTTATAACAAGAAGTGCAGCAAATGCCAAAATTACTAATGCTACTTGTTTTCTTCTTTTAGCTTTTTCAAGTTTTAATTTTTCTTGATTTATTTGTTGCTTTTTTTCTATTACTTTAAATTCTTTTTCCTTTGCATTTTTATATTGTTGTTCTTGTTTTCTTGGACTTGTTTCATATTGATATCTTGGCATTTACTTCACCTCCTTCTTTTGTTTATTCTTTTTCAAAAATTCTAAGTTTTGCACTTTTTGATCTAGAATTTTCATTTTGTTCTTCTTTAGTTGCTATTATTGGCTTTTTATTTATAATTTGTCCAATTTTTTTTGCTCCACATACACAATATGGCAAATCTTTTGGGCATTTACATTTTCCTTCTGCTTCCTCAAAAGCTCTTTTTACGGCTCTATCTTCTAAAGAATGAAATGTTATTACACAAAGTCTTCCGCCTTTATTTAAAAGGTCTATACAATCTGCAATTGTATTATATAGTGGCTCTATTTCATTGTTTACTTCAATCCTAATTGCTTGAAACGTCCTTTTGGCTGGATGTCCATCTTTTTTTGCAAATCCTGGGATTGATTTATCTATTATTTTTACCAACTCTTCAGTTGTTGTTATTTCTTTTTTCTTTCTTTCTTCACAAATATTTTTTGCAATTTTTCTTGAAAATTTTTCTTCTCCATATTCAAATATTATTCTTGCTAGTTCTTCTTCTGAATATGTGTTGATAACTTTCTTTGCTGTTAATTCTTGACTTTTGTCCATTCTCATATCTAATTCGTTATTTCCAAGATAACTAAATCCTCTTGTTTTTTCATCTAATTGATATGATGAAACACCTAAGTCTAGTAATATTCCGTCAACTTTAGATATATCGTTTTGCTCAAAAATACTTTTTATTTCATCATGATTTCCATATATGTATTTTACATTTTTGTATTCTTTTAAATTTTCTTTAGCAGCCTTCAATGCTTCTTGGTCTCTATCTATTCCAATTAACATTCCTGTATTTTCTAGTTGTTCCAAAATCTTTTTGCTATGACCTGCTCCACCTAACGTTCCATCTACATATACTTTGTTTTTTCTAATGTTTAATCCTTGTATTGTTTCTTCTAGCAAAACTGGTTTATGTTTAAATTCCAATTTTACATCCCTACTTTGTTGTTATTTTATTTATCAAATACAGCTAGCAAAAGAATAGCTAGCTGTATATATTTATCATGTTTTTCTTTCGGTTTTTTGAATTTCTTATGTATCTATTGACATTTTTTCTTTTGAATAATATATACTTTTTCTTTAGTTTTCTTTTTTCTTTTTTATCTTTAGTTTAAAGTTTTTCTTATGTTTTTTTCATTCGTGTTTTTTCTTCTGTTTGCTTTTGCAAATTTTTCTTGTGTACTTTTTTCTTTGGTAAAAAGCTTTTTTCTTTTTTCTTCTGTATATTTTTCTTTGGTAATAATTTTCTTTTGTTTTTTATTTTTTATCTTGTGTATAATTTTCTTTTGTATTTTTTTATTTTATCTTTTGCTTTTTATATAAACTTTTGCAAGTTATATACCTAACATCGTCATGTTTTCTGCAATCTCATCTGCTGAAATTTCTTCATCACATTTTTGCCATGTTTCTTTATTCCATATTTCAAGTCTTGTTCCTACACCTATTATTACGGCATCTTTTTCTAGGTTTGCTGCTTGTCTTAAATTTGAAGGGATTAAAAATCTTCCTTGTTTGTCTATTTCACATTCTGTTGCACCTGATAAGAAAAATCTAACAAAGTTTCTTGCATTTTTGTCTGATAATGGTAAAGTTTTTAATTTTGTTTCAAAATTCAACCACTCTTCTTGTGAAAAAGCAAATAAACATCCGTCTAATCCTTTTGTTACTATAAACTTGTCTCCGATGTCTGTTCTTAGCTTTGCTGGCATTATTAATCTTCCCTTAGCGTCTAATGAATGCTCGTATTCACCAATTAGCAATTGAATTTCACCTCTTTTCTTTTTCTACCACTTTGTACCACTTTTCTCCACTTCGGTTAAATTTTAATACACTTTCTTTAATAATGCAAGTGTTTTTTGAAAATTTTTTTATTTTTATGCTCTTGTCACTTTTAAGAAAATAATGTCATATATTATACTATAACATATTGATGTTATGTAGGAGGTGCTTTTTATGGAGCCAGTTTATTGTTCTGAAAAAAAATATTGTAGAAAAAATTGCTGCGTTAGTTTAGTTTTAACTTTCTTTTTAATACTTTTAGCAGTTGGTATTGGAATTGTTTTAGGAACAGTTTTTTCTGAATTTTTTACAACTAATTTAGCAATAGTAGTTGCTTTAATAATAGTTTTATTAATATTGATTATTGTTAGATTTATAATGATATTTTGTAGAAGAAATTAAACATATAATATAAAGTTTTATATTATACCATAATTTTAGATTAATACTATACAATTTATATACTCTTAAAAGGACTATTTTTCAAAAAGAAATAGTCCTTTTTTTGCTTATAAAAACATTTATAACTGCTAATGCATCTTTTTTATTTAAAATGTTGTTTTTATTTACAGTTTAATTTATTGTTGTGCTAGTTGCTCCTGTTCCAACAACTTCCTCTTGCAGTGCACGCCATGTATTGCAACCTACAATTCCGTCAACAGTTAAGCCCCTTGTTCTTTGATAGTTCCTTACTGCATTTTCTGTTTGTGTACCAAATATTCCGTCTAATCCACCTGTTCTATAACCTAATGTATTTAAATCATCTTGTGCTATGCATACATAATTTCCAAAACTTCCTCTTCTAACTTGTGGAAATCCACCACTGCTACATGCAGGTGTTCCAAACCTTTTGTCAAAGTGTACCCATGTTGGTGTTAAAGCAACTGGTTCAACATAACTCCATATTCCTGCAGATATTGCGTTGTTTCTAAGTGCATTTCTTGTTGCTTGTGTAAAGGTTTGCCCTACATCAAATGCAGTGCCTGCGTAGTGTTGACTTTGGTTTCCATGACCGTCCTTCATATGGCCTTTTAAAAGCAAATCCGACTGGTATTGGAGCTCCCCATATATATCTCTGGCTATTCCATGTTTGCATTGTTCTTTTATCTGTCCATATAATATTACTTTTACTTGATCCTCTAAATTCTCTTACCAGCAAAGTTCTATTTGTATTATATGGCATTGCCTCGCTTTCTCCCCTTATGTATATCTCCATTCTGTTAGCATCATTGTTGTATAGTAATATTCGAGCCAATAAAAAAACCTCCTTTCATAAATCTTATATATTTTATGAAAAGAGATTTTTTTAGTTCATAATATTTATTATCTTGATTTTTTGTCTTTTATATTTAAATTAGTGTTAGTTAATTTCACTTTTTACTCTTCAACTAATGCATCCATATTATATAATCCAGCATCTTTACTTGCTACATATTTTGCGGCTTTTATAGCACCTTCAGCAAAAACAGAGCTTGAATAAGAAGTATGTTTAATTTCAAATGTTTCATTCTCACTATAAAATTGAACAGTATGTTCTCCTACTATATTTCCTCCTCTTATTGAACTAAAACCTATTTCGTCTTTACTTCTTTTTTCTCGTTTTGAATGTCTATCAAACTCATAATGCATTTTATTATCTAATGCATTGTTTATAGCATCAGCTAATAAAATTGCTGTTCCACTTGGACTATCGATTTTTCTATTATGATGTGTTTCAATTATTTCAATATCTGAATCTTGTAATTTTTTTGCAACTTCTGCAACTATTTTGCTCATTAAATTTATATCAAATGACATATTTGATGACCTGAAAATTGGGATTTCTTTTGATATTTCTTTTATTTTTTCAATTTCTTCTTCCGAAAATCCTGTTGTTGCAATTACCATTGGAACTTTGTTTTGTTTTGCATATTCTAGCACTTCAAATGTTGCCTTTGGTATTGAAAAATCTATTATTACATCAGGTTTTTGTTTCATTTCTTCTGCGCTGGATACAACTTCTACATTATATGGATTTTCTTTTTGGATTTTGTCAATTCCATATATTACCTCAATTTTTTCATCTTTTAGTGCTTCTTTTGCTACTGTTTGTCCCATTCTTCCATAATATCCGTTTATTGCTAATTTAATCATTTTATTTCGTATTAGCTTAAATTTAGCTAATACTCCCTCCTTTCATAACTTTTTATAAAATATTTTTATGTAATATTTTAACATTTTTATATATTAACTTTTTCTTTAATTATTTTTATTATTTTTTGAGTAACCTCTTCTATTGTCATATTTGTTGAATCTACAAGTATTGCATCTTCTGCTTTTACTAATGGTGCAATTTCTCTTTCGCTGTCTAATTTATTTCTTCTTTCAATTTCTGCAAAAATCTCTTCAAAATTTGATTCAATTCCTCTTTCAAGATTTTGTTTGTGTCTTCTTCTTGCTTTTTCTTCTGAAGAACAGTCTAAGAATATTTTTACATCAGCGCTTGGGAATACTACTGTTCCGATGTCTCTTCCTTCCATTATTATGTTTTTGTTTTCTGCCATTGCTCTTTGCATTGGTGTAATGCTATTTCTTACTTGCTTAATTGCAGAAAATTTCGATGCTGCTATGTCAATTTCTCTTGTTCTTATCTTGTCTGTAACATTTTCTCCATTTAATAAAACAACTTGTTTGTCATTTTCTTTCTTTAATTGAATTTCTATATTTTTTAAAACTTCTTCAATTTTATTAATTTCAGTTTCTTTTATATTTTTATTTATACACTCTAACGCTACGCATCTATACATAGCTCCAGTATCTATATTTACTAGATTTAATTGCTCTGCAACTAGTTTTGTAATTGTTCCTTTTCCGCTTCCTGCAGGGCCATCAACTGCAATTACTATTCCCATTTTAATCACAAACCTTTCTAATTTAAATTAGGTAGAAAATCTTTTTACATTTTCTACCTTATACTATCACAAAATTTAGCAATTTACAATATTTTTTATCCAATCTCTAATTCATATTTAATTTTGTCTGCAACAATTGCTATAAACTCTGAATTTGTTGGCTTTTTTCTGCTGTCATAAATTGTATTTCCAAATATATCAGATATTAATTCAACATTTCCTTTTCTCCATGCAATTTCGATAGCATGTCTGATTGCTCTTTCAACTCTCGATGTTGTCGTTCTGTATTTTCTTGCAATTTTTGGGTATAGCACTTTTGTTATTTGTTCTAAATTGTTAGAATCTTTTAAAACTAAAATAATAGCTTCTCTCAAAAACTTATAACCTTTGATATGTGCCGGTACTCCTACTTCATGGATTATTTTGGTTATAAAACTTTCAACGCTTTTCGAATGAAAGTTAATTTGTTTTGTTTCATCTTTTTTTGGGTATGTAACTAATTGCCTATCTTTCTTATTTTTATTTACTTTTAGCTCTCTAATTCTTTTTACTAATAAATCAATTTCAAAAGGTTTAACTATATAGTATGATGCACCTAACTTCATTGCCCTTTGAATGACCTCTTCTTGCCCTACTGCTGAAACCATAATACTTTGGGGCTTATTTTTTAATGTATTTATTTGTTCTAAAACTTCTATCCCATCTAAATATGGCATTATTACATCCAATAATATTACATCCGGTTCTAGCTCTTTTATTAAATTTATTGCTTCATGTCCGTCACTTCCCTGTCCTACAACTTCCATATCTTGTTGCATTTTTAGATAATTTACTATTGCGTTTTTTATTTGTAAATTATCATCAACTATTACTATTTTTATTTTTTCATTTTCTGTTTCTTCTAGTTGTTCATTATACATTTAAAAATCCCTCCTTATCAAAATTTATTATAATAAGTGGGATTTTTTTTTACAATATAATACTTTTGTTATTTTACAAAATCTCTAAAACGATTTACTACATAATTTATTTTTATATAAAATTTACTTTGATATTTTTTCTTTTTCATCTACCAAAAAATCAGCATATGTTTTAGTTATATTTATTTTAGATTTTCCTGGTTTTATTGATTTATCTTGTTTAACTTTTAAGTCTACATTATACATTTCTCTTAATTTTTCTATGTTCTCACGCTTGTGTCCAACTACATTGTTAACATCAATTGGATTAATTATAACTTCAACTTCTTTTACTTTTACGTTTAATTTTTTTATTTTATTTACTATTGCATCATACCACATGCTTGATTCTACAAGTTGTCTGAAAGCTGGATGATATGGTCCATCAACTACTTGACTATTTTCATCATCTGGTGATGTTATTTCATCAGTATTTTGTAGTCCTATTCTTATTACTTCAATTTTCTTTTTATTGAACATTATGTATAATTCTTTGCATGTTTCAATTGCTTGTACAAGTGGTAATGGCTTGTATTTTCCTTCAATGTAATCTTTTTCTAGCTTAGTATTTTTTATTATTAAAACCGGATAGATTCTAACCATTTTTGGTTTTAATTTTATTAGTTTCTTGGCTGTTTCAATTTCATCAAGTCTTGTACTTTCTGGCAACCCAACCATCATTTGATGACCTAACCTAAATCCATTCCATCTAATTAATCTTGATGCTTTTTTTACATCTTCAAATGTGTGTCCTCTTCCGCTTTTTGCTAAAATAAAGTCATTTGCAGATTGTACTCCAAGTTCAATTGTTTTTACTTTATATTTTTTTAGTCTTTTTAATATTTCTTTATTTATATAGTCTGGTCTTGTTGATATTCTTATGCTTTGTACTTTTCCTTCTTTTATATAATCATAAGCTACTTGTAAGAATTCTTCTTGCAATTTTGTATCAATTCCTGTAAAACTTCCTCCAAAAAAGGCAACCTCAATATATGCATCTTTTTGTTTTATGTTTTTTAAGTAAAACTCTATCGTATTTTTTACATCTTCTTTGGTAATCATTTTCTTTTGACCACTTATGGATTTTTGATTGCAAAATACACAATCATTTGGGCAACCTAAGTGTGGCACAAATACTGGTATTATATACTGTTTTTTCATGCAATGTTTCTCCTCTTTTTCTTTATTATTAGTTTTTTATTTTTAATAATGCTTTTTGAGCTGCTTGCATTTCAGCCTGTTTTTTTGTTCTTCCTTTTCCAGTTGCTAATACTTTTTTGTTACAACTAACTTGTGCTTCAAATTCTTTGTTATGGTCTGGTCCACTTTCATTTATTATTTTGTATTCTATTGCTACATCTCCATGAACCTGTAATTTTTCTTGTAATACTGTTTTATAATCTTTTTGTCCAACGTTTTCGGATGCTATTTTTATTTCTTCTTTTAGATTTTCTATTATAAATTCTTTTGCTTTTTCTAATCCTCCATCTAAGAATATTGCGGCAATTACTGCTTCAACGCTATCTGCAAGTATTGCTGGTCTTTGTTTTCCTCCACTTGCTAGTTCTGATTTTCCTAAATATAGATTTTCTCCAAAATTGTGTTTTTGTGCAATTTTAAATAGACTGTTTTCGCATACTACTGTTGCTCTTACTTTTGTCATTTCTCCTTCTTTTAATTTAGGATAATTTTTGTATAAGTATTCACTTGTTATGAATTCAAGTATGCTGTCTCCTAAGTATTCAAGTTTTTCATTGCTATCTACTTTGTGTTCATATGCGTATGATGTATGTGTTAATGCATTTTTTAATAATTCTTTATTTTTGAATTCATATTTTATCTCTTTTTCAATTTCTGTCATTTTATTGGTGGAAGTTTTTTTACTTCCTCTCCCCTCTCTCTAAATTTTTAAGCCTTATTTTATTTTGAAATTTATCCTATTTCTTTTTTTATTTTTCCTGCTTTTTTTCGTATTCTTTGTATTGCTGTATCTACTGATTTTACTTTTGTATTAAGCTTGTCTGCAATTATTGCGTAACTTTGTCCTTTTTTGTATTGCTCTAATACTTGTTTTTCAAAATCACTTAAGCTGTCATCTATTTTCTTTTCTAAATAGTCATAATATTCTTTATTTGCGATTATTTCTGATGGGTCTTCTGTTGTTTTTAAATCTAATACTTCCATTAATGAAGTATCGTCATCTTCTTCATATGCAGAAGAATTTAATGATATTGATGAATTTAGTGGTATGTGTTTTTGTCTGTTTGAATTTTTTACTGCAGTTATTAGTTGTCTTTCTATACACATATTTGCAAATGTTTTGAATGAGTTTTGCTTGTGTGTATTGTAGTCTCTTACAGCTTTATATAATCCTATCATTCCTTCTTGCACCATGTCTTCTCGCTCTGCTCCAACCATAAAGAATTTGTTTGCTTTCATGTTTACTATGTCATTATATCTGTTTATTAGACAGTTTAGTGCATTTGTATCATTTAATTCTATATTTTCTATTAATTTTTCATCTGTCATTTGTTTGTATTCTGTGTAATTATATGTCATTATTTATTGTCCTCCTGCATTTTTTGCTATGGTTATTATATTAGTTAAATCCTTGTGTGTCAATACTTTTGGAAAATTTTTATTATGATTTTTTATGCCTAACAATTTTTGAACGAAGTTTAACAATTTTTTTCACTTTATTTGTTTTTTCGACATAATATATATTAAGCAATCAAGGTTGCTTAATTATGAAAGGAAGATTTTTATGAATTTTGAAAATGAAAAATATAAACCAGAAAACCATTCTCCTATCGTAGATGTTGATGGTGTTATTGAGAAAGGTAAACAGTTTGATATCGAAATCACTTTGCCAGAAGATAATCGTAATGTAATATATGGAGTTATAAAAAATCGTTATAAAGAACCAGTTAGCGATGCAGTTGTTAAATTAATAGAAGTTGATTATAAAATGGGTAAAGCAGAAAGAAAACCAGTATCTCATACTTTTACTGATAAGGAAGGAGAATTCGTTTTCGGACCTTTGTGCCCTGAGAAAAAATACGAGCTACAAATTTGGGTAAATGAAGTAAAACACGTAAAAGTTTGTGCAAAATGTTTCCATGAAGGTAAATGTTTAAAAGGTCAAAAATTAGATAAATGTGATTTTGATATGAAGCCTTATGTTGAAGAAGATTATCATTATAATTGCGATAACGTAGAAGACAGAATAGACAATGAAGATGAGCAAGACAAATAAACTTTAATTAATTTCATGTTTAAATGAGTAGGCACAGTCCTACTCATCTTTTAATTTTAAAAATTTTAATCTTAAATCTTAAATCTTAAATTTTTAATCTCAAATTCTTAATCTCAAATTCTTAATCTTAAATTTTTAATTAAAACTTTTTTATTCGAGACCTTAATTTGTTCTTTATTTTAAAGTATTCCCATTTTTTTAGCAAATTGTTTTCCCTTTTTGGTCATTTTTTTAGGAGTCATATTCATCATCTCGTTATCATGACACATCATAATAACTCCTGCTGTTAATAAACTTCCAATAAATACACCTTTTGCAAATTTCATACTATCACCTCTCGTTTTTAGTATGATTATTATTTTTTCTTATATACTGGTTAAAATATGAAATACTTTCAAAAATTGCAATAATTGCTAAAAATATCCCAAAATATTTTCTTAAATGATTTACGTCTGTTTTGGTATATGCAATAGCTCCTAATATAGCTCCAACTATTCCGGAACACGAAACCCATAATGCAACTTTTTTATCTATCAATTTATTTTTTAAGTTCGCACATATCGCAACAATAGATGTTGGAATAAAAAATATCAAATTAGTTGCTTGTGCCTTATGTTGTTCTAATCCTAAAAGCATTGATAATAATAGAATTAGGACTGTTCCTCCTCCCATTCCTATTCCGCTAACAATACCAGATATTATTCCAATAAGAATTTCCATTTTTTATTTATTCCTTTCTTGAGACACAAATCTGTTTTAAAAAGGATTACAGGAATATTTTTAAACTTATTTATTATTTCTTCAAGTTACTATTCTGTTTTTAAAAAATTATGCTTTACTATTTTTCATTTTTTAATAATAAATTTAACTGATGTATAAACTAAAAATACAATAAATGCAATTTTAAAATATTTTTCATTTAACTTTTTTAATAATTTTGCGCCAATATACCCACCTATTATTCCACCTATTGCACATAGAGCTCCAATTTTCCAGTCTATATAGTTATTTTTATAGTAAAAAATACCACTTGTCACCACCATAGGTAAAACGCACAACACAGATGTTGCTCTTGCTTTTTTATCTTCCATTTTTAATAAATGGATAAAAGCTGGAACCAATATCATTCCTCCACCAGTTCCAAAAAAACCGCTTATAAATCCTGCTAAAATTCCTATACAAATTTTCTTAAACATATTGATATTTTTAACAAGTTTGTTTTTTTTATTCTATATTTTCATCTTTTATATAATACTTAGTTCCCAACATTTTATCTGGCAAATATTGTTGCTCAACTATATGTCCTGGGAAATTATGTGGATATAGATATCCTTGTCCATATCCTAAAGATTCCATTCCACTTACTGGTGCGTTTCTAATGTGCATTGGTATTGTTCCAGTATCTTTATTTTGAACGTCTTCCATTGCTTTATTTATTCCTAAATATGTAGTATTTGATTTTTTTGACGTTGCAACATATACAGCAGCTTCTGATAATATAATTTGAGCTTCTGGCATTCCTATCATATGAACTGCTTGCATTGCAGATGTTGCAATAACTAATGCATTTGGATTTGCCATTCCAACATCTTCTGAAGCAGCGATAACTATTCTTCTTGCTAAAAATACCGGATCTTCTCCTCCACTTAGTGCTCTTGCTAAATAAAATATCGCTGCATCAGGGTCTGACCCTCTCATTGATTTTATAAATGCGCTTATATTATCATAATGTGAGTCTCCATTTTTATCAAATATTGCTTTTTTTTCTTGTATACTATTTTGAATAACTTCATCTGTTATGTTTATTACTCCATCTTTATCCATAGGAGTTGTTAAAGTAGCTATTTCTAGCCCATTTAACGCTGTTCTTACATCTCCTTTTGATACATTTGCTAATTTTCTTAATGTTTCTTCTTCTATTTTTATGTTGTATTCTCCTAATCCATCTTTTCTTTCTATTGCATTTTTTAATATTTGGTATATATTTTCCTCTGTTAATGGATTTAATTTTATTACCATTGACCTTGATATCAAAGCTTTGTTTACTTCAAAATATGGATTTTCTGTTGTTGCCCCAATTAGTATTATTGTTCCATTTTCTACATATGGTAAAAGTGCATCTTGTTGCAATTTATTAAACCTGTGTATCTCATCTATGAAAAGAATACTTTTTCCTGTTGGATTTAGCATGAAGTTTTTTGTTTCTTCTACTACTCTTTTTATATCTCCAACTCCTGCTGTTACTGCATTTATTTTATAGAATTTGTATTTTGTTGTTTCGCTTATTACTTTGGCAAGAGATGTTTTTCCACAACCCGGAGGTCCAAATAGGATTACACTTGATAATCTATCTGCTTTTATTGTTCTATATAGTATTTTTCCCTCGCCTAATACATGTTCTTGCCCTACATATTCTTCTAATGTTTTTGGTCTTATCCTAAATGCTAATGGTTCGTTTGTATTCATTTTGAATTTTAGCCTCCTTGTTTTATAGTAATGCTAGTCCTTTTCTTATTAATTCTTCTGTTGATAGTCCTGTAACATTAATTTTTTCAAATACATTTTCTATTGCTTTTTTGTTATATCCTAATACTTGAAGTGCTGACATTGCTTCTTCTACATTTTCTTCTATATCTTTTTGTTTTTCTATTTGTTTGTTTATTTCTTTTATTTCTACTTCTGTTTGTAGTTTATTTATTTTGTCTTTTAATTCTAATATTATTCTTTCTGCTGATTTTTTTCCAATTCCTGGTACTTTTACTATCTTACTTACATCGTTTTGTATTATTGCCATTGCAAATTCTGCTACACTTATATTGGCAAGTATTGCTAATGCAACTTTTGCTCCTACTCCGCTTACTGTTAATAATAATTCGAATGTTCTTAATTCTTCTTTTGTTATGAATCCAAATATGCTTATGTCGTCTTCCCTTACCCTATAGTAAGTATGTACTTTTACTTCTTCTCCTTCTTTTCCTACTTTTTCTATCGCTGTTTCTGACATATTTACTTTATATCCTAATCCTCCTACATCTATTATTATGTAGTTGTTTGTTTTACTATCTATTTTTCCTTTTATATATGCTAACATGTTTTTCTCCTTTTTTATTTTTTTCTTTTGTTATATTACATCAAAAAAAAATGTTTGTCAATATTTTTACAAACATTTTTTTGGTTTTGTTTTAAATCATAAGATTAACTTTGTTGTGGTTATATATCCAATAGTCAAACAACCTATTATTAATTATAATTTATACAGAAGGTATGGGTGATAATATGGTAAGAATTCCAATAGAAAATGGATATTATAGGTTTAAATTAGAAGATTTATTAAAATCTAACAATATTAGCATGAACAAACTTATGAAAGATACAAATACTGATTTTAAAGTTATTAAAAGACTAAAAACTGGTGATCTTGTAAGATTTGATATTTTTGTAGTTGCTAAAATTTGTGACTATTTTAATTGTTCTATTGGAGATTTAATTGAATATGTTCCAAATAAACATAAGGAAGATTAATTTAAAGACAATAATTGTATTTTTAGTATAATTATTGTCTTTTTATTTATGGTCGTACAACCAATAGTCAAACAACCAATTATTACTTATAATTTATAAAAAAGGGTTGGGTGATAAATATGGTAAAAGTTCCAATAGAAAATGGTTATTATCTTTTCAAGTTAGAAGACATGCTAAAGAAATCAAAAATTACTACTAATAAACTTATGGTAGATACAAATACAGATTTCAAAGTTATTAAAAGAATAAAAACTGGCAATTTAGTTAGATTCGATATTTTTGTTATAGCTAAAATATGTGATTATTTTAATTGCTCACTTGAAGATATTGTTGAATATGTTCCTAACAAAAAACTTGATGATTAAATTAATTTTATTTTTTCGACTTTTCTTTGTCATAATTTTATTTTGGTATATTTTAGCAGATTTTTCTCTTTACAAATAGGATAATTTCTGTTAAAATATACTCATTCTAAAGCAACTTAGGTAAAACTTAAATTAATTTTTTCAAATTATTTAAATCTAATTTTTCACAAATTAAATTTTTGTTTTTAATTGTAAAGTTTAAATAAATAGCTTTCTGTTAAATTTTTAATAGTTTGGTGCTGTCTATTCTTATTTTACAGTTTGCATTTATATTTTCAAGGTTTGTTTTACTTATAGTGTTTAGAAAATATATTATCAACTAATCTTATATATTTTTATATGTTTTATATCAAAATTTATCCAATTGTTTTTATTGTATATTTACCATTTTTTCCAATTCTTTTTTAGGATTAACTTTTAAATAGCATTTTTTAGTTCTTCAAAAAACTTCAGTAAAACATAAAATAACCCTCTAATAAAAGTATTAATAAAAACCTCTAATAAAAAATAACCTAAAACCATTGAAATATATAAATATAGTTGATATAATAAAGGAGGAAATAGCAATTATAAAAAAATTAAATTTAAAAACAGACATAATTTTTAGGACATTTTTTTCAAGAAAAGGAAATGAATACTTTTTAATAGACTTTTTAAATGCCCTACTTAATGTAGAAATTAAATCTATAGAAATTAGAGACGAGGTAAGTTTAGAAAGACTCTCTACTTTTGAAAAGGTTGGAAGATTAGAATTACAAGCAAAAATTGACAATGGCACAATTGTTAATATAGAAATGCAAGTTTCAG
>JAFTFU010000073.1 GCA_017458285.1 Clostridia bacterium
ATATATGTTTCTCCATATAGCTTTTCGAATTTATCACATTTTAGTATGTCATAATAATTTTCTAACATGCTTGTAAATAACGTTTTTCCAAATTTTCTTGGTCTTAAAAACATTATTCTTTTATCTGATAGGCTTTCTAATTTTTCTATATACATTGTTTTATCTACATAATAATAATTTTCTTCTATTAGTTCTTCATAATTACTTATTCCATTAGGTAGTTTTTTCATCCACTTCAACCCCCTCTAAAATAATTTTTTCCATTTTCTTGTTTTATCGTCACAATGTATGCATATTTTTTCTTAATCTTAGATTATTTTATTAATCCTAAAATTCTTTCCAAATCATCATTAGAATTGTATTCAATAATTATTTTTCCTTTTTTCTTTCCAGCATCTAATTTAACTTTTGTTCCAAAATAACCTTGGAAAGTATCTTCTATGTCTCTAAACAACACTTGATATTTTTCATCAATTTTAGGATTGTTCTTTTTTAATTGAGCTTTTTTCTCTGCTTGTCTTACACTTTCGCCTCTTTCTATCATTCTAATTGCCATATCATACTGTTTTTTTGGATCAGTTACTGCCATTAAGGCTTTGCAGTGTCCTTCTGTTAATTTCCCTTGTTTTGCTAATTCTAAAACATCTGGACTTAAATTTAAAATTCTAACTGAATTTGCAATACTGCTTCTACTTCTTCCTAAGATTTTAGAAACTTCTTCTTGCGTTAAAGAATATTCAACCATTAAGTTTTTAATACCAACCGCTTTATCATATGCATTCAAATCTTCTCTTTGAATATTTTCTATTAAAGCTATTTCTTTATTTTTTCTTTCGTCATCTTCTCTAACTATTGCAGGTATTACTTCAAGTCCTGCAATTTTTGATGCTCTCCATCTTCTCTCTCCTGCTATTATGCTATAATAATCATCTTTTTTTGTAACAACAATCGGTTGTATAACACCATATTTTTTTATAGATTCTGCTAATTCTTCTAGTGATTCTTGATTAAACATTTTTCTTGGTTGTTCTCTGTTTGGCTCAATTTCTGTTACATTTAAATTCATTAATTTGTCGTTTTCTTGCATTTGTTCTTCTTGTTGTAATATAGATGTATTAAATAATGCATCTAATCCTTTTCCTAATCCTGTTCTTTTTGTTGCCATTTCTTTTTCCTCCTTTTATGTAAACTTTTCCATTTGATATAGTTTTACTAGTCATGGTATAAGTCTGCTACTTCGATACATATATGAATTGCTTTTAATTGTACTAAATACTTTAGGATTGACTAGTACAGAATTTCCTCTATTTATTATTTTTTATAAATTCTTTTGCAAATTTCTCATAGCTTTTTGCACCTTTTGAACGTGGATCAAACACGTTAACTGGCATTCCATAACTAGGTGCCTCGCTAATCCTTACGTTTCTAGGTATTGCTGTTTTGTAAACTTTGTCTCCAAAGTATTTTTTAACCTCTTTTACTACTTGATTTGATAGATTTGTCCTTACATCATACATTGTAAGTAAGGCACCTTCAATTTCCAAGTTTTTATTTAAATGTTTTTTTACAAGTTCTATTGTATTTATTAGTTGTCCTAAACCTTCTAATGCATAATATTCACATTGAACAGGTATTAAAATACTGTCTGATGCTGTAAATGCATTCAATGTTACTAACCCCAATGATGGTGGGCAATCGATTAATATGTAATCAAATCTATCTTTTACTTCATCTAATTTTGCTTTTAACCTTTGCTCTCTTGACATCATTGATACTAATTCAACCTCAGCTCCTGCTAAATTGATATTTGATGGACATATATCTAATTTATTTACATTTGTTTCCATCAAAATCTCATCAACAGTTGTTTCATTTACTAATAAATCATAAACTGATAATTCGATATCTTTAGCCACACCTAAACCACTTGTTGCATTACCTTGTGGGTCAGCATCTATCAACAATACTTTTTTTCCTCTTTTTGCTAATATTGCACTTAGAGTTACAGTGGTTGTAGTTTTTCCTACACCACCTTTTTGATTTGCAACTGAAATTATTTTTCCCATTGTACTCCATTCCTTCTTTCGAATATAAAATACTTATTTTTAACATATATTTCACAATTTTCATTATTCTTAAAACATGTTTTAGAATATAAAAAATTGACATACTAATAATATACAAATATTAGAAATATGTCAATGCTTTTTTTACATTTTTTATTTTTTTCTCGTGGAACAATCGTTGCTAATTATCGTATAATTGCAAAATACACAATTTACCCAATTGGTTCTTTAGACGGTGTTCCTGGCTTTCTAGGATATTTTTGAGGTGTTGTTTTTATTTTTTCTATAATAACAATATTTCTGTTCATATCAGTTCCTGGTAAAACAAGTTTTTCCACTCTTTCTATTTTTCCGCCTAATATACCTATAGCTTTTTCACTTTCTTCTAATTCTTGCTCTATCTCAGATCCTTTCATTGCAATACATTTTCCTCCAACTTTTACTAGTGGTAACATATATTCACTTAGTACTCTTAAATTTGCTACTGCTCTTGAAGTTGCTATGTCAAACATTTCTCTGAATTGCTTATTTTGTCCTGCTTCTTCTACTCTATAATGTTCAGTTCGTATTTTTTTCAAGCTTAATTGATTAATCACTTCATTTAAAAAGTTAAGTCTTTTGTTTAGAGAGTCAAGTAAAGTGATATCAGCAAGAGGTTTAGCTATTTTAAGTGGAATACCTGGAAATCCCGCACCGGTTCCTACATCTATAACCTTACTATTTTCATGAATATACTTTGAAATTGTTAATGAATCAACAAAGTGTTTTAGAATTACTTCTTTCGGTTCTGTTATTGCTGTTAAATTCATTTTTTCGTTCCATTCTAGTAATAAATCCATATATTTAAAAAATTGTTCTGTTTGTTCCACGTTTAACTCAAGGTCGTATTTAGCCATTTCTTCAATAAATTCTTGTTTTTCCATGTTATTTATTTCGAGAACATTAAAATTCCTCGTTATCTCCTTTCAAATTTATTATCGTTACTTTTAAAATTTTAATTATATGAAAAACTTTATACAAATTTATTTTTTATTATTTGTTTGTAAATAAATCAAAAGAACTGATATATCAGCAGGTGAAACCCCTGATATTCTTGATGCTTGTCCAATTGAATGAGGCTTATGTTTATTTAATTTTTGTCTTGCTTCTAAACTTAATCCTTTAATCGTTTCATAATCAATATCTTCTGATAATATTTTTTCTTCCATTTTTTTGAATTTTTGTACTTGTTCTTCTTGCATTTTAATATATCCTTCATATTTTACTTGAATTTCAACTTCTTCTGCTTCATCTTTTTTGATTTCTGGCCTATTCTCGTCAATTTCTTTTAATGCCTCATAGCTTATCTCTGTTCTTTTTAATAGTTCAGAAAGCTTTGTACCTGTTGATAATTCAGAAGTATTGTATTTTTTTAAGAATTCATTTACTTCTTTTGTTGGACGTACAACAGTTGCTTTTAATCTTTCAATTTCTTTCTCAATATTATGTTTTTTATTTAAAAATCTTTCATATCTTTCATCAGAAATCAATCCTACATCATGTCCTATTGAAGTTAATCTTAAATCTGCATTGTCTTGTCTTAATAATAGTCTGTATTCAGCTCTTGAAGTCATCATTCTATACGGTTCATTTGTTCCTTTTGTAACAATATCATCGATTAAAACCCCTATATAACCTTGTGTTCTATCTAATATTACAGGCTCTTTTCCCTTTATTTTTTGAGTTGCGTTTATTCCTGCAATTAAGCCTTGGCATGCTGCCTCTTCATATCCTGAAGTTCCGTTAGATTGTCCTGCAAAGAACAATCTTGGAATCGTTTTATATTCAAGAGAAAGTTTTAAATCTGAAGGGTCTATACAATCATATTCTATTGCATACGCAGGTCTTGTAAATTCAGCATTTTCTAGCCCTGCAATTGTTCTATACATGGCAATTTGAACATCTTCTGGAAGTGATGAGCTCATTCCTTGAATGTACATCTCATCTGTATCCTCTCCTATCGGCTCAACAAAAATTTGATGACGAGGTTTATCACTAAATCTTACTACTTTGTCTTCTATTGAAGGACAATATCTTGGTCCTGTTCCAGTTATTTCTCCCCCATAAAGTGGTGACCTATGTAAATTTTCTCTAATTATCTTGTGTGTTTCTTCATTTGTGTATGTTAAATAACAATCCACTTGTTTAAAATCTTTAATTTCATCCTCAAATGAGAATGGTACTAGTCCATTGTCACCCTTTTGTACTTCCATTTTAGAAAAATCAATACTTTTTCTATTTATTCTTGCTGGTGTTCCAGTTTTAAATCTTACTAATTTTACACCTATTTCTTTTAAACTTTCTGATAATCTGTTAGCTGGGAAAACCCCGTCTGGTCCGCTTTCTTGGCTAAATTCTCCTATAAAGATTTTTCCTTTCAAATATGTTCCAGTTGCAACAATAACTGATTTAACTTTATAAATTGCTCCAACATTTGTCTCAATTGAACTTACTTTTCCATCTTCTAAATTAATTTTTGTAATTTCAGCTTGTTTTATAAATAGATTTTCTTGTTTTTCTAAGGTATGTTTCATTTCCATTTGATATCTTTTTCTATCCGCCTGTGCTCTTAATGAATGCACAGCTGGTCCTTTTGATGTATTTAACATTTTAAGCTGTAGCATAGCTTTATCAATGTTTTTTCCCATTTCACCACCTAATGCATCTATTTCTCTAACTAAATGTCCTTTTGAACTTCCTCCTATATGTGGATTACAAGGCATGTTTGCAACAGCCTCTAAACTAATCGAAAACACAAGGGTTTTCATTCCTAATCTTGCAGCTGCTAATGCTGCTTCACATCCTGCGTGACCAGCTCCGATTACTGCTATATCATATTCTCCTGCATAATAATTCATTTTCTTACATATGTTATTTTTTAACTAACATATTCCTCCTTTTCTATAAATTGTATTTCGTGGAACACGAACTGTTGTTTTTTGTTATTTTCCAAGACAGAACTTAGAAAAAATTTCATTTATTACATCTTCGGTTGTAATTTCACCTGTTATTTCGCCCATATCGTCCATAATATTTTTTATGAATATAGTTACTATATCTATAGGCATATTTTGTTTTAAAGCCATTCTCGCGTCTTCTGTGTTTTTTATTGCTTTTGTGATTAAATTTTTATGTCTTACATTAGTTACTACTAATTCATTGTCAAGTTGTATTTCATTAAAGTTAAATAATTTTTCTATAGTACTTGCCAATTTTTCTATTCCGATTTTATTTAGTGCAGATATACTTATTATATTAGATGTAACTTCCGTTAAACGTATATCGTCTTCTTTTATCTTTTGATTTAAATCTATTTTGTTTAATATTATTATAGATTTCCTATTTTTTATCATATCAAGAATTTCTAAATCTTCTTGTTCTAAATCTTTTGAACTATCAAATATCGCAATTAATAAATCAGCTTCTTCAGCAATTTTCCTTGATTTTTTAATACCAATTTTTTCAACTTCATCGGTTGTTTCTCTTATTCCAGCAGTATCTACAAGATTTATTGGTATTCCATTTAAATTTACCATTTCTTCAATAGTATCTCTTGTAGTTCCTTTAAATTCTGTAACTATTGCTCTATCTTCTTTTAAAATAGCATTAAGAAGTGAAGATTTTCCTGCATTTGGTTTTCCAATGATTGCGGTTTTTATGCCGTTTTTAAGGATTTTTCCACTATCAAAACTTTTTTCTAATAATTGTAATTTGGCTTTAACTTTATCTAACATATTTAAAGCTTCTTCATTTTGTACTTCTTCAATATCATATTCTGGATAATCTATTGAAACTTCAATATTTACTAATACATCTAATATATCTTGTTTTATTTCTTTAATTTTTTTCGAAAGTTCCCCTTCAAGCTGTTTTATTCCTGTTTGAGCCTCTTTTTCAGACTTAGCATTTATTATATCTATTACAGATTCTGCCTGCACTAAGTCTATTCTTCCATTTAAAAATGCTCTTTGCGTAAATTCTCCTGGCTGAGCCATTTCCGCACCGTTTTTTAAACACAATTCTAATATTTTCTTTAAAACAATATTTCCACCATGTGTATTTATTTCGCACATATTTTCAGCAGTATAGCTTTTAGGTGCTTTAAAGTATGAAACAAGTACTTCGTCAACTATATTTTCATTATCTACTATATTACCATACTTTATGGTATAACCCTTTATTTCATCAATTTTTTGAGGATTTTTAGCTTTAAAAATTTTATCTAATATATTAAAGCATTCTTTTCCACTCATTCTTATAATACCAATTCCTCCAATTCCCGGAGCTGTTGATATTGAAGCGATTGTACTCATCTTTATATCATTCCTTTCATTTTTATATTTAAAAGATATTTTTCTAAAAAAAGTCAAAGTTCTCCAATCTATAAAGATTGAAATCTGAACTTTGACTTCTGATTTCTTATTTATTTAATGAAATTACTATTCTTCTTCTTGGTTCTTCTCCAATACTATGAGTTGTTATTTTATCATAATCTTGAAGCGCACTATGAATTATTTTTCTTTCATAGGCTTGCATAGGCTCTAAAGTTACAGATTTACCATATTTTATAACTTTTTGTGCATTTCTTTTTGCTAGATTTTTTAATGTTTCTTCTCTTTTGCTTTTGTAGTTTCCAATATCTAATCTTAAAATAACTCTATTTGAAGTTTCCTTGTTTGCAACAGCTGTAAGGATAGTTTGCATTGCATATAATGTTTCTCCCCTATATCCTATTAGATGTCCTGTTTGCTCTCCACTCATTTCAATTTCTATTATTCCATTATTGTTTTCTATTTTGTATTCTATGCTTTCATTTGCCGTTTTAATAAATTCATCTAAAAACTTAATTACATTGCTTTTAGCTTTTTCAAAATCTTCATCTGATAGCTTTATCTCTTTTTGTTCTAATGGTTTCTTTTCTTTTTTTATTTCATTTTGAACTTTATTTTCTTTTAATGTCATTTCTACTCTAACTACTCTTGGAGTTAAAATACTAAAGAAGCTCTTTTTTTCTTCTTCTAATATACGTATTTCAACATTTTCTTTGGTTGTTCCTAACTCCATTAAGCCTTTTTCAATTGCTTCTGTAGAAGTTTTACCTTGTGCAATAATTGTTTTTGACATTTTTTCGTTCCCCCATTTAATGTGTTAATTTTCTTCATCTTTAATTATTTTATTTAATAATAATCTTTCACCAATCATTAAAATGCTATTTACTAACCAATATAAAGCTAATCCTAATGGTGCAACCAATGCTACGCTTAAATACATAATTGGTAACATCGTTGTCATATTTTTATTCATTTGATTCATCAAATCTGACATATCTGCAGCATCTTCGCTACTTTCTTTATTATTTTCATCATCTTGTTTTTCTTCACTTGATTTATTTTCAGCTTCTATTAATTTTGTCTTTTGATTTTTATTTTGCGTCATCGTAGTAATTCTCATTGAAATAATTGACATTAATACATATAATAATGGTATTATAAACACTTTTATATTTGAAGCGTTTTTATATGGTATTTGGCTTAAATCTAAACCTAAAAATTCCATATTAATTTGCATACTATCTAACTCTTCTTGAGAAATTTTTTCTTTTTCTATATTCTTTAAATTGCTTATTTCCCTAAGAATATCAATTTCCGGATATCCATTTCCTACAGTTAAATTTTCTTCGCTTAAAATTTGTTTATATTTGTCAAGTACGCTTGAATCTATTTTCTTCATATATGTAAGTGGTGATCTTACTAAATAAAATACTGATATGATTAATACTATTTGTAAAATCGCACTTAAGCATCCACTAAATGGACTAATTTTTTCTTCTCTATATAATTCCATTGTTGCTTGATTTAATTTTTCTGGGTCATTTTTATATTTAAATTGAATTTCTTTCATTTTCTTTTGAATTTTGGCCGATGCTTTCACTGATTTTTGTTGTTTTATTGATATTGGAAGCATTAATATTTTTACTATAATACAAAAGAAAATTATTGAAACCCCATAATTTCCAATGAAATTATAAATAAAGTTTAATAAATATCCAAATATATTGGCAAAAAAAGCCATCATACTGTTTTCCTCCACTCTATTTTAATGGGTCATATCCACCCTTTGAAAAAGGATTACATCTAATTATTCTCCATACCCCTAATATACTTCCCTTTATTACACCATATTTTTCAATCGCTTGCTTTGTATATTCTGAACATGTTGGATAATATTTACACCTTATATTTTTACTTTCAAAATACTTTGATAAAGTTTTTTGATATATTTCAATAATTTTAATCAATATTCTTTTCATAATTTATTATATTGGCTTTATCAAAAATCATTTCTACATCACTTTTTATATTGTTGAATGTAGCATTTTCAATTGCAACACTTTTTTTCCATAAAAATACAATTGAATATCCATCGATAATTTTATTTTCTGTAATTTTATATACTTCTCTAATTAGCCTTTTGATATGGTTTCTTACTACGGCTTTGCCGATTTTAGTACTTATTGCAATTCCCAAACAAGTATTTTTTTTGTTGTTTTTTAAAATTACAATTTCAATGTATTTCCCTGAATAATGTTTTCCTTTTGATAAAACTTTTCTAAATTCATAATTCTTTTTTAACATTTTTGTTTTAAACATGTTTCTTATTCCTTTTTGCTTTAATTTTTTATTTGTTTTGTATTTCTAGATTTAAGAAAAAAGAAACTTAAAGCTCATTTAAAATGAGCTTTTTCTTAAGCACAGATTTTTTTTCTTCCTTTAGCTCTTCTTGCTTTTAAAACGTTTCTTCCTGCTCTTGTTTTCATTCTTTTCATAAATCCGTGTTCTTTCTTTTCTTGTCTTTTTTTTGGTTAAAATGTTCTTTTCATATTGCACCTCCTATTTATTTTATCTATATTGAACCTTTTCTGAATTCACTAAATTAAATGGTTATTTTTATAAAAAACCACTATTTTGGAATTTTTTCCAATAACAAGCATTCCAATTATATAACAATTTACTACCTTTTGTCAAGCAATATCAGTATTTTTATAAAAATATTTTTCTTAAAAAAACTATTGATTTTTGTAAAAATATGTTATATTATTTATACTGCTAATAAAGGATTTTCTACAAAGTTATGCACAATTTGTTAAAACATTGTGGAAAACCCATAATTTATTCTGCTTTTGAAAGGATGTATTAATATGCCAATTAACAAAGAGGAATTATTAACAAAAACAAAAGAACTATTGAAAGATGAAGTAACAACAATAACATATCAAACTTGGATTGAGCCTCTTGAAATAGAGCGTATAGAAGATAATCACATTGTTTTTAAAGCAGTATCTGAGTATCACAAAGATTCAATTCAAAGTAGATATTCACCATTAATTTTAAACACATTAAAATTTATAACCAATAGGGATTGGACGTTTTCAGTAATTTGGAATGAAGAAAATGATACACAAATAATATCATCAGAAAAAAGTTCTGATGAAGAAAATGATATCACACCATATATAAATAAAACTTTAAATCCAAAATATACATTCGACACATTCGTTGTTGGAAATAACAATAGGTTTGCACATGCTGCAGCCCTAGCTGTTGCGGAAAAACCAGGGGAAGCATATAATCCATTATTTTTGTATGGAGGAGTAGGTTTAGGAAAAACTCACTTAATGCATGCTATTGGAAATCAAATTTTAAAAACAAATAGAAAAGCAAACGTCTTATATGTAACATCTGAAAATTTTACAAACCAATTAATTAATGCAATTAAAGACTATAAAAACGAAATTTTCAGAAATAAATATAGAAATATTGACGTTTTATTAATTGACGACATTCAATTTATTGGTGGAAAAGATAGGGTACAAGAAGAATTTTTCCACACATTTAACACATTACACGAAAATGGAAAGCAAATAATCATTTCAAGTGATAAAGCACCAAAAGACATCGCATTATTAGAAGATAGATTAAAATCAAGATTTGAATGGGGATTATTGGCTGATTTATCGAGCCCTGATTATGAAACACGTTTAGCCATCCTTAGAAAAAAAGCACAAGATGAAAATATCATTGTGGATGATTTTATTTTGTCTAATATTGCAAATAAAGTTGACTCAAACATAAGGGAATTAGAAGGTGTATTTAATAAAATTGTTGCGCGTGCTTCGCTTACGCACAGTCCAATTACAATAGAACTTGCTGAAAATACTATTAATGAATTTAAAGCTCAAAGTGAAAAAGTTATATCAGCAGATTTTATAAAAGAAAAAGTTGCAAAATATTTTAATATAAATAAAGATGATTTGGCTAGTGATAAACGTTCAAATGATATTACATATCCTAGACAAATTGCAATGTATTTGTGTAGAGAAATCGCAAACCTTTCTTTTCCTAAGATAGGAGAGGAGTTTGGTAAGCGTGATCACTCAACAGTAATGCATGCATATAAGAAAATTGAAAAAGAATTTAAATCTGGTGGAAACACAAAACTAATTGTGGAAAGTGTGAAAAACATTATTATCGGAGAAGAACAGTAATAAAATAAGCTTAAAAACAATTTTTTCAAAAAAACTGTTTGAAAAATAATTGTTTGCTATAAAGCAAAGCTTTTCGTTCTTACGGAAAGGCTGGCTTGGTTATTCACAGGTTGTTGTTAATAACGTGTTGACAATTTGTTGATAACTAACTTTTACACAGATGAAAAATTTAACTGTGGAAAAATTTTCAAGTTATCCACTAAGTTATTCACAGTAGTTTTATTAGGGATTTAAACTTTCAACAGAGTTTTCCACAGTTTCCACAGCACCTAATACTATTACTACTATAAATATTATTTTATTTAAAAAGGAGTTGCGTTGAAAATGAAAATAGTTTGTTACAAGGATACAATCCTTAAAGCTATTAATTCCGTAGTAAAAGCGGTTGCTTCTAAAACAACAATGCCTATACTAGAAGGAATATTAATTCAAACTAATGATGATGAAATAAAATTAACTACATATGATTTAGAAATAGGAATAGAATATGTAATGAAATGTGAAGTAAAAGAACATGGTAATGTTGTTGTTAATGCAATAATGTTTAGTGAAATAATAAGAAAATTACCAGATACAGAAATTCACATTAGCTTAAATAGTAATAATCTATTAGAAATAGAATGTGAAGGAGCATTATACAAATTAACTACAATGAATCCTGATGAATTTCCAGAACTTCCAAAAATAGAAGTAGAAAATTCTATAGATATGGAACAAGGAACATTAAAAAATATGATTAGAAAAACTATTTTTGCAGTTAGTACTGAAGAAAATAGACCAATATTCACAGGTTGTCTACTAGAAGTGGAAAACAACAAATTAAATTTTGTTGCAGTAGATGGATTTAGATTAGCATTAAGAAGTATATATTTACAAAATAAATCTAATAACTTTTCAGCAGTTATTCCTGGAAAAACATTAAATGAAGTAAACAAAATATTATCAGATTCATTTGAAAATGTAAAAATAGGAATTTCAAAAAATCAAGCATTATTTGAAATGGAAAATTGTAAAATAGTTACAAGAATTTTAGATGGAGAATTTTTAAACTATAAATCTGTTATACCAAATAGTTGGGAAACAAGAATAAAAGTAAATAAAAATAATTTACAAAATAGTTTTGAAAGAATTAGTTTAATTGCTGCTTCATCAGTAGAAAAAGAAAAGAAATATCCAGTTAAAGTATCAGTTGATATTGGAAAAGTTGTAATTTCTTGTACAAACCAAACAGGAGATGCAAAAGAAGAATTATATGTTTCTTCTGAAGGAAAAAATATTGAAGCTGGATTTAATCCAAGATATTTCTTAGACAGTTTAAAATCAATTGATGAAGAAGAAATATATGTTGAACTTGGAAGTAATATATCTCCTTGTTTAATTAAATCCGTAGAGAATAATGATTATGTTTATATGATTTTACCTATTAGATTAAAAGATTAAAAAAGTTTTACACAATTGGAGAACAAAATGTGGATAAAAGAAATAAAATTAAACAATTTTAGGAATTATGAAAATAAAATAATCAATTTAGAAAATAATATTAATTTATTTTATGGGGAAAATGCACAAGGAAAAACAAATATAATAGAATCAATATTTTTAGCAAGTATGGGAAAATCTTTTAGAACTAATAATGAAAAAGAAATGATTTCATTTAATAAAAATAATTTTTCAGTTGAGATTTTATTTGAAAAGTCAGATAGAGACGGAAAAATAAAGATTGATTTGCAAAATAAAAAAAGCGTGTATTTAAATGGAGTAAAACTAAAAAAATTAAGTGAATTATTAGGAAATATTAATATAGTTTTATTTACTCCTGATGATATAAATATATTAAAAGACGGACCACAAAAAAGAAGAAGATTTTTAGATATGATGATAAGTCAGTTAAGACCTAATTATATGTATGTTTTAAATTTATATTTAAAAACTTTAGAACAACGTAATAATTATCTAAAACAAATAAAACTTGAAAATAAAAATCCAGAATTGCTTGATATTTGGGACGAAAAGTTAGCTGAGTATTCAGAGAAAATATATATTTATAGAAACGAATTTATTGAAAAAATAAAAAACAAAATTGATATAATACATAAAAATATTACAAATGATAAAGAAGAAATTAAAATTGAATATATTTCTGAATGTGAAAACAAAGATAATTTTTTAAAGCTTTTAAAAGAAAGAAGAAAATTAGATATAATAAAAGGATATACAACAAAGGGAATTCATAGAGATGATTTTATTATATATATAAATGAAAAACAAGTAAATGTATATGGTTCACAAGGTCAACATAGAACTGCAATTTTATCATTAAAACTTGCGGAACTACAAGTAATTTATGATGAAATAGGAGAAACTCCTGTTTTGTTATTAGATGATTTTATGTCAGAACTTGATGAAAAAAGAAAAAAAAGCTTTTTAGAAAATATAAAAGATGTACAAGTAATAATTACTTGTACAGAAAAAATAGATATAAAAAATTCAAAGTTTATAGCATTTAATGTAAAAAACGGAGAAATATTTAAAGAATAGATTTTTCTAAAGAAAGAAGGAGGACTACAATGGAAAAATTTGAGCATGAATATGGAGCAGAACAAATTCAAGTATTAGAAGGGTTAGAGGCAGTTAGAAAAAGACCTGGAATGTATATAGGAAGTACATCAGTTAGAGGATTACATCATTTAGTATACGAAATTGTAGATAATGGTGTTGATGAAGCATTAGCTGGATACTGCTCAGAAATTAATATAGAAATAGAACCTGGAAATATTATATCTGTTCAAGATAATGGTAGAGGAATTCCAGTTGAAATACATCCTAAAACAGGAATTTCAACAGCTGAAACAGTATATACAGTTTTACACGCTGGTGGAAAATTTGGTGGAGATAGTGGATATAAAGTATCTGGAGGTTTACATGGAGTAGGTGCTTCAGTTGTAAATGCACTATCTAATTGGACAGAAGTTACAATTCAAAGAGATGGCGGAATTTTCCAAATGAAATTTGAAAAAGGTAAAACTGTTAAAAAATTAGAAAGAATAGGAGATTCTAAAAAAACAGGAACTCAAGTTAGATTTCTAGCTGATGATACTATTTTTGAAACAACAGAATATGAATATGATGTACTTGAAAAAAGATTTAGAGAAATTGCTTTTCTAACAAAAGGTTTAAAAATAACTTTTGAAGATAAAAGGGAAGAAGACTCTAAAAAAGTAGAATTTTGCTATGAGGGAGGATTAAGTTCTTTTGTTGAATTCTTAAATAAAGGAAAAGAAGCAATAAACAAAACTCCGATTTACATAGAAAAGAATGGAGAAATACCTGTTGAAATTGCAATGCAATATACAACTTCTTACTCAGAAAATATTTATTCTTTTGTAAATAATATAAATACTGTAGAAGGTGGAACTCACTTAGAAGGATTTAAAAGATCTCTTACAAAAGTATTTAATGATTATGCAAGAAGTCATAATATTTTAAAAGAAAAAGATTCAAATCTTCAAGGTGAAGATATAAGAGAGGGAATTACAGCAGTTGTTTCAGTTAAAGTAAAAGAACCTCAATTTGAAGGACAAACTAAAACAAAATTAGGAAACAGTGAAGTTACAGGTGTTGTTCAATCAATGGTAAATGATGCATTAGCAACATTCTTAGAAGAAAATCCTGCAATTGCAAAAGCAATTTTAGAAAAATGCGTAAGTGCTTCAAGAGCAAGAGAAGCCGCAAGAAAAGCTAGAGAATTAGTTAGAAGAAAATCTTCTTTAGAAACAACTACATTACCTGGAAAATTAGCAGATTGCAGTAGTAAAGTTGCAGAAGAGTGCGAGGTATACATAGTAGAGGGAGACTCTGCTGGAGGAAGTGCAAAACAAGGTAGAGATAGAAGATTCCAAGCAATACTTCCACTTTGGGGAAAAATGCTTAATGTTGAAAAATCAAGAGCAGATAAAATTTATGGAAATGATAAATTAAACCCAGTAATTGTTGCAGTAGGTGCAGGAATTGGAAATGATTTTGACATTACAAAAATAAGATATGGAAAAGTTATAATAATGGCAGATGCCGATGTTGACGGAGCACACATTAGAACATTATTAATTACATTCTTCTTTAGATACATGAGACCATTAATAGAAAATGGAAATGTATATTTGGCACAACCACCACTATACAAATTATCTAAAAAAGGCATGGAAGATGTTTACTGCTATACTGATGAAGATTTATCAAAAGCATATAAAGAGTTGGAACAAAAAGGAATTCAAAGAGAACAATTAGCTCTTCAAAGATATAAAGGTTTAGGGGAAATGAATCCAGACCAATTATGGGAAACTACAATGGATCCAGCAAGAAGAATTTTAGTAAAAGTTACAATGGAAGATGCTATGGAAGCTGACAAAACAATTTCTTTATTAATGGGAGATGAAGTTGAACCACGTAGACAATTCATCCAAAAAAATGCAAAATATGTAAAAAATCTTGATATATAGTTTGCAGTTAAAAGAAAACTGTAGTTAAACATAAAAATAAACTGAGGTGAAATGTTAAAATTAACATTTTCTCTCAGTTTATTTTGTGTCTAAAAAATTAATAAAAAAATAAATTCATACAAATAAAAAAATAAGAGTCAGCAAATGCTGAACTCTTATCTATAAAACTAATAATAATCTACTGCTAAAACCAATATGCATAATTGTCGAATCTAATATATATTGCTATATAAATAAACCCTAAACCACACATATTCATCAGTTGCTCGAACATTAATACACCCATAAAAGCCATATTCATCCACATGGGACTAATAACAACCTTTAATACATATAAGAATGCTCTTATTTCAAATATATTACATATAATTTAACCATATATTGCAAAAAGAATACAGCTTGCATACACATAATATACTCTTATCGCCGACATATTATGATATATAAAAATACACCACAATACATCTTTGCTCGAACATTACCGAACTAAGAATAATCCGACAACACTCTTAAAACAACTATTATTAATCTTATGACTTTATTATGTGTAAATATAAAAAAATTATTCAAAAAAATTAAAAAAATTTTTTATATTTAAAAAATAACGTCAAATGCCTTTGAATAAAAGGATTGAAAGAAAAAATGTCGTAAAATGTCGATAAAATTTCATTGACAAATTTAAGAGTAGTATTTAAAATTTAATAAGAGTTATATTTCAAGATAATATTTTTTAGAGAGGAGGAAATAAAAAACTAATAATATTTAAGCAATTCAAAAAAGGAATGATACAAAAAATGAAAAATTTAAAATCAATACAAAATTTAATTCCAATTGAACAAATTTATGAACAGGGAATAATTAAATTAAAAAAACAAAAATATATTAAAATAATAAAAATAAATCCAATAAATTTTAATTTAAAATCAAATTTAGAAAAAGAGGCAATTTTAAATTCTTATAAAAATTTTTTAAAATCTTGTGATTTTGATATTCAAATATTTATTCAAAGCAAAAAAGTTGATTTAAATTCACACTTTTCAAAAATAAAAAATAATTTAAAACCAGAAAAAAATAATTTATTAATTGAATATTCAGAAAAATATTTTATTTTTATTAATAAATTAAATAATGAAAAAAAATCATCATCAAAAAATATTTTTATAATAATAAAAAATAAAGAAAATTATCAAGAACAAAATTTATCAAAAGAAATCATTATTGAAGATTTAAATAATAAATATTTTAAAATAAAAGAATTACTTGCAAAATGTGGAAATAAAGTTGAAGAATTAAATAAAAAAGAAAGTTTAGAAATATTATTTTTATTATTAAATAAAGAGAGGAGTGTGTAAAAATTAAATTTGAAAAATTAAAAGAAAATTTAAATAAAATTAATTCAAAAATAAAAAAAGAAAAAAATGAATTTAATTTTTATGATGGTGCAATAAAAAATGAAGAAATTATTTTTCCTTCATATATTAATTTCAATAATCCAAAATTTGTTGAAATAGAAAATAAATATTATTCAGGAATAATTATTGTAAATTATTTTAGAGAGCAAACAGAATTAATTTTAAAAACGTTAATTGAAAATAATATAAATATGAATATTTCTATTTTTTATGAAAAACAAAATACATATAAAACAATAAATGATTTAACATATCATATTGGAAATGTTGGGGCAGATTTATATGGAAAAAATCAAAATAGGCAAGATATTGATATTGCAGCATTTACATATAACGACGCGAAATTTATAAGAAAAGAAATGCAGGTAAATAATGAAGAAATGTTTTTTCTATATATTTATATTAATATTTTTTCTGAAAATTTAAAAGAACTTGAAGAAATGATAGATAAGGTAGAAGGGTTAGCACAAAGCAAAGGTATGCAAACTAAAAGGGCAACTTTTAGACAAGAACAATTATTAAAAGCTTGCTTACCACTTATGATAAATGAACAGGAAATAAAAAATGTTGCAAGAAGAAATGTATTAACGAGTGGATTGGTTTCAACATATCCTTTTATATCTTCATCAATATTTGATGAAGAAGGAATTTTTATTGGAAGTAATGTTTATAATAATTCTTTAATTTTTATTGATAGATATAATACAGAAAAATATAAAAATTCGAATATGTGTATATTTGGAACAAGTGGTGCAGGAAAATCATTTTATACAAAATTATTAATTTTAAGATATTCTTTAATGGGAATAGACCAATATGTAATAGATCCGGAAAAAGAATACAATATTTTAGCTCAAAATTTAGGTGGAACAATTATAAAATTAGGACCTCGAGCTAATAATTATATAAATATTTTTGATATTAGAGAAGAAAGTATTGAAGAAGATGAAAATGGATATTTAGCAACAAAAATAGGAAAATTAATTGGATTTTTTAATTTGATTTTTGGAAATTTAGATGAAGAAGAAAAAGCAATTTTAGAAGAAAAATTAATTGAAGTTTATAAATTAAAAAATATTACATTTGACGATAAATCATTATATAAATGGAGTAAAGGAAAAAAAATATTTAAAGAAAGTATTGATATGCCAATTTTAGAAGATTTATATAATATATTAGAACAAGATAAAAAAACTAAAAAAATGAAAATAAAATTAATTCCCTTTGTAAAAGGTTCATTAAAATTTTTTAATAATTATACAAATGTAGAATTAAATAATAAATTAATTGTTGCAGATGTATATGAACTTGGAGAAGATAATTTAAAATATGGAATGTATTTATTTACAGATTTTTTCTGGGACAAAATTAAATTAAATAGAAATATCAAAAAAGCAATATACTTAGATGAAATTTGGAGATTAATTGGTGTAACCTCAAATAAAGATGTGGCAAAATTTATTTATAAAATATTTAAAACAATTAGAAAATATGGAGGTAGCAGTGTTGCAATAACACAAGACATTTCAGATTTATTTAGTTTAGAAGATGGAACATATGGAAAAAGTATTTTAAATAATTCAAGTATAAAAACATTTTTCTCTTTAGAAGAAGAAAATATTAATTTATTAGCAAAATATTCAAATATCACAGAAAAAGAAAAAATAGAAATTAAATCTTTAAAAAAAGGAGAATGTTTAATGTTTGTTGGAGAAGAGCATATTTTAAGTAAAATTGAAAGTTCAGATTTTGAAAAAAAATTAATTGAAAAAATAATAGATAAAGAAGAGGAATTATGGTAAATATTTTAACTGCAATAGGAAATCCAGAAATAAATGAAAAATTAAAAAATAATTTTAATATTATTGGAAGAGATATTCAATATAAAGAAGGAATTTTAGAAATATTAGAAAATAATAAGGAAATTAATTATATTATTATAAATGAAAAATTAAGTGGAAATATTAAATTAGAAAATTTATTAAGAGAAATTAAGAAAATAAATAATAAAATAAAAATAATTGTTTTAATAAATGAAAATAGTAATTTAGAAAAATTTAAATCAATTATTATTTTAAAACTTGATGAAAATATATTTGAGAAAATTAAAAATATAATTGAAGAAAATGAAAATAATAATTTAAAATTAAATATTGAAAATGAAAATATTCAAAAAAATAATTTAAATTATGAAAATAAATTTATAGAAAATAAAATAGATTTAAATAATAAAAAAATAGAAGAAAATAAAAGTGATTTAAATAAAAATAATATTTTTGCAATTAAAGGCGCACCAGGAGTTGGAAAAACAATTAATAGTATTTTAATTTCGTATTTTTTAAGTAAAAGAAAATTTAAAGTTTTAGTAATTGATTTAAATGATATAAATGGAAATTTACATACTGTTTTTCAAAAACCAAAAAAAATAAATGAAATCCAAAAAATAAATAATGAATTACATTTTTTAGTAACGAATAAAAATAAATTAAATGAATTTTTAGAAAAAAATTATGATTATTTTATCATTGATAATTTAGAAATAAATAATTTTAAATTTAATAATATTTTTGTAGTTGAACCAAATTTAATTGGAATTTCAAAAATAAAAAATTTATTAAATAAAGAAATAAAAGATGAAATTATTATTCTAAATAAAAAAGATAAATATTCAATTGAAAAAAATATATTAAAAAATATTTTTGAAAATAAAAGTTTTTTAGAAATTAATTATTCATCTAAATTTAATTTAATTATAAATAATTTTAAAATTTTTATACACGAAAAATATTTTAAAAAACAATATAAAAAAATAATAGATAAAATAATAAAAAATAATTAAAGAAAATATAAAGAAAGGAATAATGCAGAAATGGAATTAGGAAATATAGAATTAGAAAAAACTATAGTAAATTCAAATGAACAAAATAACTTTTTAAATAGTGCATTTGGAAAAGTAGTAAATAATGCGATTGATATTGGAATTAGATATGCACTTCCAAATTTTATTGAAAACGATGTAATTGATATAAAAAATGTTTTATTTAATAATGGACTAAAAGAAGGAATAAATGCTGCAATTCAAAAAGCTATTGAAATTGGTAAAAGTGCCACTGGAATTGTAACAGGAAATTTTGAAAATGTAAATCAAATAGAAACAGCAGTAAAAGCAGGTAAAATGATAGATTCTGTATCAAATGTATTAGATAAGGTTGTAGATAAAGCGGAAAGAAAAGGTTCTTTAAATTCAAGCGTTTCTACATTAATAAAAAAAGGCAAGGATGTTATACTTGAAAGTTTAAATACAAATTTAAATAATACACTTAAAGAACAATCTAATGGAATTGACGAAATAAAAAAATATTCAAAAATATGGAAAGAAAATTTAAATAATAAAAATTTTGAAGAAATGGAAAAAGCCTTTAAGATAATTGAAGAAAAATTAAATGATTTAGTACCATTAGAAGAAACTATAAAAACAGCAAGAGAAATTGAAATAATACATAATTTAATTAAAAATAACGGGCAAAATTTCAATTTGACTGAAGACCAAATTCAAACTGCAATTAATTTAAGTAAATACTAATTTTTAAAGAAAATATTTTTGGAAAATCCTTGCAAAAACTACGGAGGTATAATATAATACACAATATAGAAAAGTTAAGAAGAAAGAGGGAAAAACAATGGATGAAGAAAGACAAGAAGAAAATATTATACTAAGAGATATAAACGAAGAAATGCAAACAGCTTACATTGACTATGCCATGAGTGTTATTGTATCTCGTGCGCTTCCTGATGCAAGAGATGGATTAAAACCAGTACATAGAAGAATATTATATTCAATGCATGAAGACGGAATAACTTCAGACAAGCCATACAGAAAATGTGCTAACACAGTTGGTTCTGTATTGGGAAGATACCATCCACATGGAGATGCTTCTGTATATGATGCAATGGTAAGAATGGCACAAGATTTCTCAATGAGATATATGTTAGTTGATGGACATGGAAACTTCGGTTCAATAGATGGAGACGGAGCAGCAGCCATGAGGTATACTGAAGCAAGAATGTCAAAAATTTCTGAATTTATGCTTACAGATATAGAAAAAAATACTGTTGACTTTATGCCAAACTATGATGATAGATTACAAGAGCCTACAGTTTTACCAGCACAAGTACCTTTATTATTAGTAAATGGTTCTTCTGGAATTGCAGTAGGTATGGCCACAAATATACCACCACATAATTTAACAGAAGTTATAAATGGAGCAATAAAAGTTATTGATAATCCAGAATCAACTGATGAAGAATTAATGGAAATAATAAAAGGACCAGATTTTCCAACGGAAGGAATAATAGTAGGACTAGAAGGAATAAAAGAAGCATACAAAACAGGTAGAGGAAAAATAACAGTAAGAGCTGAAGCAGAAATTGAAGAAATGTCTGGAAATAGACAAAGAATTATAGTAAGGTCACTACCATATCAAGTAAATAAAGCAAGATTAATAGAAAATATTGCACATTTAGCCAGAGAAAAACGTATTGAAGGAATCTCTGAAATGCGTGATGAATCTGACAGAAATGAAAGAGTAAGAATTGTAATTGAATTAAAGAAAGATGCAAATCCACAAGTAGTATTAAATCATTTATATAAAAACACACAAATGCAAGATACATTTGGAATTATAATGCTTGCATTAGTTGATGGAGAACCAAAAATCTTATCTTTAAGACAATGTTTAGATGTTTATTTAAAACACAGAAAAACTGTAGTATTACGTAGAACACAATTTGAATTAGATAAAGCATTAGCAAGAGCTCACATATTAGAAGGGTTAAAGATAGCTTTAGACAATATAGATGAAGTAATTGAAATAATACGTAATTCTTATGATGATCCAAAAGAAAGATTAATGGAAAGATTTGGTCTTTCAGACATACAAGCACAAGCTATATTAGATATGAGATTAAAAACATTATCAGGATTGCAACGTGAAAAAATAGAAGAAGAGTATAGACAGTTAATGGAATTAATTGCACATCTAAGAGATATATTAAATAGTGAAAAACTTGTATTTGATATAATAAAAGAAGAATTAATAGTCATCAGAGACAAATTTGGAGATGAAAGAAAAACAAAAATAATTCCAGCTGAGGGAGAAATAAATATTGAAGACTTAGTTAAAGAAGAACAAACTGTAATTGCTATGACACATTTTGGATACATTAAGAGAATGCCAGTAGACACATATAAGAGCCAAAAACGTGGTGGAAAAGGAATTACAGGAATTGCAACAAGAGAAGAGGACTTTGTTAAAAGAATATTTACAGCTTCTACTCATGATACTATATTATTCTTTAGTAATAAAGGAAAATTATATAGATTAAGAGGATATGAAATTCCAGAAGCAGGAAGAACAGCAAAAGGAACAGCAATTGTAAACTTATTAAGTTTAGATGCTGGAGAAAAAATATCAGCAATTATTCCAATTCAAAATTTTGCTGAAGGAAAATACCTATTAATGGCAACTAAAAATGGATTAATTAAAAAGACAGCATTAGCTGAATACAATTCATCAAGAAAAATAGGACTTCAAGGAATAACATTAAAAGAAGATGATGAATTAATAGAAGTTAGACTTACAGATGGAGAAGATAATGTAGTTTTAGTAACTAGAAATGGTATGTGTATAACTTTTGATGAAAAAGACGTACGTCCTATAGGTAGAGTTGCACAAGGTGTTATTGGAATAAAATTAGACAGTGATGACGAAGTTATTGGAATGCAATCAATTATTGCAGGAGGAAAAGCTACATTACTTGCAATTACTGAAAATGGTTTTGGAAAAAGAACAGAATTAGATGAATATAGAGTACAAAACAGAGGTGGAAAAGGAGTAATAACTTATAAAATAACAGCAAAAACAGGTAAATTAATCGGAGTTAAAATTGCAAACGAAGATGAAGATGTTATGCTTATTACAGATAAAGGAACAATTATAAGAATAAATGTTAAAGATATAAGTGTTCTTGGTCGTTCAACACAAGGTGTTACTTTAATGAGAACTACAGATGGTGGAAAAGTTGTAAGTATAGAAGTTATTGATAAAGAAAACTCAGAAGAAGAGTAGAAAAAATAGACTTTAAAAAGAGGTTACTTTAAAATAGTAACCTCTTTTAATAAAGCCGTTTTTAATAAATTTTTAGTTTATAAAAAATTTTATTAATTTTTAAATTGTACAATATTTAACTTTTAATATATTTATAAATTTAATGTTTAAATCTTAGGTCATCTCCAAAAAAATATAAAATATCATAATTTCCAGCAATTCTAGAACCGATACGTTCTTCATAATTTTTAAATAATTGTTCAATATTTAAATTCGTAGAAATTATAGTTTTTGTAACTTTAGAATTTAGGTTAAGTAAGCGAGTATTTAAAATTGTAAAAAATTCACTTAATTTCATGCCATTTAAAAATTCTGTTCCCAAATCATCAATTATGAGTAAATCAACATCTAATACATTTTTATAAAATAAATCTTGCTGCGAATTTTTATATTTGTTAAATTTATTATCTATTATAGTTTCAAACAAAACGGGTGCAGTTTGGTAAAGAACACTATAACCTTTTTTTAGTAATTCGTATGCAATGCAATTAGACATAAAAGTTTTACCTAAACCAGTATTCCCAGTAAATAATAAATTCTTACAATTTGGATTTTCAAAATTATTTATAAATTCAATACACTTATTTTTTATATTTAAAATATTTTTTCGAGGAGAAATATTTACATTATATTTTGCAGGATTAACCTCATCTGAAAAAATATTTATATTAAAATTAGAAAAGTTTTGCTTATCTAAACTTGATATGTTTGATTTATTATATGATACATTTAGTAGTCTTTGCTTAAGGCAATTACACATTTGGCTTCTGTAATCTTTTCCTAAAACATAGCCTGTATCGTTACAAATTTTACATTCATATGAAGGCGATAAAAAATCCTCAGGAATGTTATTAGTTAAAAATATTTTTTTCTTTTTTTCGCGAAGTTCCTCAATTTTTTTGTTTAATAATTCTATATTGCTAGAGGAATTAAGTAAAATATTTTTGGCAGTCTTTATTGCATAACTGTTTAATTCATCTTCTATATCTTGTAATTCTGGATATTCAAGATATAATTTTTCTTTTCTTTTTTCTAAATTTAATTCTGATTTCATTCTTTTTTGTTCATATTCTTTTAATAAAGAATCAAGTACTTCATTAGCCATTGTTACCTCCAGTGTTATCCATTGGTATATTTGAATATAGGAAATTTAAATTTTCATATTGTCTTTGCTCAAATGAAGCTTTATTTACTTGTGTTTGTAATTTCTTTTCTTCTTGTTTTTGTTTCTTTCTTTGTTCTAAAAAGGCTTCTATATCAGGAGCTGTTTTTAAATTTCTATCATGCCAGTCACTAATTACATTATTTAAATATTCAAAATTAGGAGCTGATTTTAAAGTTGTTCGTTTTAAAGCAATTTCAATAATTGTCATGTCATAATTATATTCAAATATCCATTTTTCGATGTATGCTTCTTCATATTGAGTAAGAGAACCATGTCTGCCAAGCTTTTTGGCTATATCTTTTTTTATTTTATTAAATTTTTCTTGTTTTTGGTAATATAAATCTAAGTCATTCCATGTTTGTATTTTGCTTGTGCCCCAAGCTTCTGCTACTGTTTGAACATAATTTTTATGTAGTGCTGAACGATTAAAACAGTAGTCAAATAAAGCTATCATAACTTGTTCATCAAAGTTATATGTTCTAAACCATAAATCAATGTCATTATACCATGCAGGACCCATAATTCCTTGAAAATATTTATTATTTATATATTCAATAACTTTTGCTCGTGATTTATTTTTTGAAACTTCTTCAACTTTTTCTGAAGTAATTTTTAAATTAGGTGTATATAATTTATGCAGAGCTTGTTCTTGTAAATCCACTATAATAAATCCACGTTCTTTTTTTATGATTAAACTATTTTCTTCTAAAAAAGCTGTTGCATCATTTATTGTTTTTAATGGCAAAGAGAGTTTTTTAGATAAATCATTTAATTTAATATCTTTGTTGTATTTAGCTAGAAACAATAAATAAAGATAAACTTTTAAGTAATCTCCAGGTATTTGTGATAAATAATCTACAAAAAAAAGATCTGGCAAAGATGTTTCGGAAAATATCATAGGTTTTTGTGTATTTTCTAATTTCATGTGTTATTCCCCCTAATATAAAAACTATGTAAAATTATATCATTTTAAGGGGAATAATACAAGATTTATAGTCCATGATTTTTTATTTTTTTAAAAACATATGCTTTGGGTTTTAATAAGTACTTTAAGATATAATAAAGTACATTAATAATATTTTCTCCATTTAAACCAGTAATGCTAAAAATTAATATAGGAAGGCATAAAGTAATCATAATAAAAATTTTAACTTTTAAGTTTAATGAAAAGAGTTTTAAAATTAGAAAAACTAATGCAATCCAAATAGCATTAAAAGTTGCGGTTGAATAATCAATAATCCCTAATAATTTTGATTTAAAATTATAATTTTGAGGAAATATAAATTTCGATAAAATCACCTCCATTTATCCACAGTTTGTGATATAGTTGTGGAAATTCCACCAATAAATTCCCTAACAAATGAATTTGCTTTTATCAGTGCATATATTGCTCCAACATATAAAAATTTTATTAATAGATTTCCAGAGGAATAGTCCATTGAAAATAGCAATACTAAAACTAAAGACACAACAATTTGTATAAATAATAATGAAAAAATGTTTTTTAGCCAGGATCTAAAAAATCCTGATGTTGAATCTAAAGAAAGAGAAATGAATGCAAAAGGTGTTAAAAGCACAAATATTTTGACTAATATATATCTAAAAGAATAGGAAAAAATCAAACTAAGCAGTGATAGGGAAAGAGTGGATTTTATAATTCCATCTAGCGAAAATACATCTAAGGAGTTAGTTTCGATTGAAATTGTGGAATTAATTTTAGTTATAAGTGAAGAAAAGCAGATACTAGTATTAAATAAATCTTCTCCGATACTTCTTATTGCTAAAGTTAGAGTAGAGAATATATACAAAAAACGTTCAATAAGAAAATATGAAAAATTCATTAATATTCCAAAAAGTATTATTTTAAAAATAAATTGATAGGGGCTTTCAATTTTGGTAAAAGATATATGAGATAAAAAGTATTTAATTGCAAAATATAAAATAAATCCTAAAACTAAAGCATTTGCGATAAGTAAAAGCCCGCTTGAAGAGGATAGACCAAATATTTTTTGAAAATAATTATCATTTAGAATATCCTCGTTTATAAATACTATATCATCTAAAATTCCGTAAAGATTATTATCAATTGAAGAAAAAAGATTTTGAAATATAGTATTTATTGTATTTATAATAGTACTAGTAATATCTGTTGTGTTTTCCAATTAATCCTCCTTAAACTATTAAAGTTTTTATTGTAGATAAAATTAAATCAATTGCTAAAATAAAACCATAAGAAAAAAGTGAACCTCGAATTATTTTCTTTCCCGTTTTTATTTTTTCTTCATCTCCAAAACTAAATTTTCTCATAAATATACCAGAACCAACTGCAACTGCTGCTGCAGGTGTTGCAAGATTCAAAAGCCATTTTTCAATTTCTCCAAAAGCATCATTTAATTTTGTTATTAATTTAGGGGTTGCAGCAAAGCTTGTAGAGTACATGGCAAATAAAAGTATTATAGATAAAAATATATTAAAAATAATATAGTAAATTTTACGTTTTTTCATATCATTCTCCCTTCTAATTTAAAAGGTAGTGTGAAAACTTTATATGCTTTCAACTACGTTTTATGTTTATTTTTCAGTCTTTTTTGACTTTTTTATTTTTTACCTCTATTTTTACTTTACAAAAAATAGCAAAATCCTGTATA
>JAFTFU010000074.1 GCA_017458285.1 Clostridia bacterium
ATATATATTGGAGATAATAAAGCTGGAAGAATGATTTCTAACATTAAATACCAAGACAAAGATAGACTTATTTGTAATTATGGAGATGGAATAGAAATAATAGAAAAAACAGAAAAACAGCTAATAACGGAATTTGACAATAATGCAACATATTCTGATATAGATGTAACAAATGCATATGTGATAGCAAAAGAGGAAAAGACAGGGTTGTTTTCAGTTGATACAAATATTAATATTATAACAATAAATAATCAAAAAGAGAGTACATACAAGATTGGAAGTTCGATTAAAGAACTATATGTATATGGAGATAAACTTGCAATCAACCTAGGAACAGAAGTACATTTTATAAATACAAATGCATGGCTATTAAAGAAATATACATCAAATCAAGAAATTAAAGAGATAGTGATGGGAGACAGCATAGCAGGAATTGTATATAGAGATAAAATAGAGATTTTATCAATCTGAAGAATATTTTTTAAATAGAGTGGAGGTTTTTATGGGAATAATAATAGATTTAATCATAATTGCAATAATTGTAATTAGTACATTTTTGGGATATAAAAAAGGACTAGTTGGAGTTGCATTTAAACTAGTGTCTAGTATAATTGCAATAGTACTATCTTTAATACTTTTATTTCCGGTATCAAGCTATTTAATAAAAAATACGCAATTTGATGAAAATATAGAAAGTAGAATAATAGATACATTAAACGGAACAGATACAGACGTAGAAGTTGTAAATGAAGATAATTCTAATTTACCAAAAGTAATACAAGAATATATAAATGACTCTATAAGTGCATCAATTAATCAAACAAAAGAAGCAGTAATAAAAGACATATCAAGAGAAATTGCACAAACTAGTATTAAAATCGTATCATTTATTTTAGTCATTATAATAATAAAAATAGGATTAATTTTTGCAAAAGCAATAACAGAAGGATTAGCTGAACTTCCAATAATAAAACAATTCAATGCACTAGGGGGAACAGCTTATGGAATAATTAGAGGATTAGCATTAGTATATGCAATATTAGCAATTATTTCAATTTGTTTTGCAAATTCAGATTTGGCAACGTTAATCAATAATTCAAATATAGGAAAAATAATGTATAATAGTAACATAATTTTAAAAATAATATTTTAATTAAGTTATTGATATTTAAATCGTTATTTGTTATACTTAATTTTATCAAATTATTGTATAAGGAATGATGAATTAGAGATGGATAATGAAAAAATAGAGATAAACAAAAATGATGTTAATAATAAGCATAAAAAAAATGAACCTAAAAAGAAAAATAAACATATTGTTCGAAAAATATTAATAGGAATCTTAATCCTAATCTTAATACTTATAGGGTATTTAGCGTATAAAACTTACAGAAATGGTGGAGGAATACAGGGATTTTTATCAACTATTTTAGGACAAAATGAAACAACTATTGAAAATCTAGAAGAAATAAGAGTATTAGTATTAGGAGCTAGCCAAAATTTAACAGATACAATAATGGTTGCATCATATAATCCAAAAACACAAGAAGCATCACTTCTGTCAATCCCAAGAGATTCTTTTATCGGAGACAACAAAGAAAAAGCAACATCATGGGACAAGCTAAATTCTGTATATCAAGGAAAATACCCAGAAAAAGTATTAAAAGAAGTTTGTGAACTACTTAGAATTAATATAAAATATTATGTCATAATAGATACAGATGCTTTGATAGAATTAGTAGATACTATTGGGGGAGTAAAATTCGATGTGCCAATCGACATGGATTATGACGATCCAACGCAAGGATTACATATTTATCTAAAAAAAGGAGAACAATTAATTGATGGAGTTCACGCTGAACAACTATTAAGATTTAGACATAACAATGATGGCTCATCATATCCTAAGGAGTATGGAGATAATGACTATGGAAGGATGAGAACACAAAGAGAGTTTATCACTGCAGTAATAAATCAAACATTAAAACCACAAAATATATTAAAGATAGGAGATATAATAGATATATCATATAAAAATCTTGTAACAAATTTAAAGATTTCAGATATAAAGGATTATGTACCATTTTTAGTTAATTTCAGTTCAAGTGACTTAAAAACGGCAACAATTGCAGGATATCCAGACACATATAATAAATTAAGTTTTATTGTACATAATAATAAAGAAGTAAATGAAGTAGTAAACGAATTATTTATTCATTCAATTGATGATGTTAACAAATCATTAATTAACATTGAACTAATTAATGCATCTAACAACAAAGAAAACTTGACAAAAGTAAAAGAATTATTAGAAAAAGCAGGATATAAAGTAATAAAGACTAGTACAAATAAAAACCAAGTAGAGAAATCAGAAATATTAAATAGAACATCTGAATCAGACATAGTAATAGATGACATTAAGTCAATTATAAATATATATAACACAAAAGAAGGAACTGTAAAATCAACAATTGATTTAACAATAACAATAGGAAATGATATAAATCTACTTGATGATACACAAGAAAACAATAATTATTAGACGAAAAGAAGGGAGTTAAAAGCAAATGGAATTAGTAGAAAGAATAATTAAAATCTTAGATGAAAAAAAAGCAATGAATATAAAAAAATTAGATGTAAAAGAAGATTCAACAATTGCAGATTATTTTGTTGTCGCAACTGGAACATCAAGCACACATGTAAAAGCATTAGCAGATAATGTTGAAGAAACATTAAAAAAGGAGAATATATATCCTAATAAAATAGAAGGATATAATACAAGTTCATGGATACTTATGGATTATTCAGATGTAATAATACATCTATTTACAGAAAAAGAAAGAGAAAACTATAATTTAGAAGAACTATGGGAAAATACAAAAGAAAAAATGAATAAATAAATTAAAATAAAGGGGCATGATATAGAAGTAAAAATTATTTTACATGCCCCTTTATTTTATCTAATACTCATACATTTGTCTATATTTATTTTTTTTACTATGTTTAGATTTTCTATATTTTTTATGTCTCTTATTATCATGATTAGATATTATTTTTAGAATAAATAGTAAAAATACAAAAATTATGATTAATATCAACAAAACAATTTTAAAATATGATTTTGGTACAACGTCATTTTCAGCAATTAAATCTGAAGAATATTTTATTCCATCAACAGTATATATAACTTTTCCCAATATTTCTCCTGAAGAAATAGGTG
>JAFTFU010000075.1 GCA_017458285.1 Clostridia bacterium
AAATATTTAAATATGACAATGCAGAATATTATTATTATTTAAAAGGTAACAAACGGGAAAATTTTTTTAAAGATAAAGTTAAAGATAATAGTAGTAATCATGATGATATTCATAATGAAGGTGGTAATAATATGAAAAAAATAGCAGGTTTATTAGTTCTTATAGCATTTATTTTAGTAATTGGATCTGGATGTTTTGCTATAATTGATACAGGTGAACGAGGAGTAGTACTTAGACTTGGTGAATTTAAATATGTAATGAATGAAGGTTTTAATTTTAAACTACCATTTGTAGATAGAGTAATTAAAATGAGTGTAAGAGATGTTACATATAATGCTAAGCATGAAGTAAGTTCTAAAGATATGCAAACTGTTCAAGTAGAAACTACTCTTATTTATACATTAGAACCAGATAAACTTGGAAATATTTATAAAACTTATGGTGTTAATTTTGAAAATGTTTTGATTAAACCTACAATGTCTGAAATAGTAAATACTATAGTTGCTGAATATAATATTGAATCTTTTGTAGAAAAAAGAGCTGAAATATCTAAAAAGATTTCTGATTCTTTTATATTAAAAATTCAAAATAGTGGAATTAATGTAAAAAGTTTGTTAATTACAAATCATGATTTTTCTGATGAATATAATAAAGCTATTGAAGCTAAAAAGGTTGCAGAACAAGGAGCATTAAAAGCTAAATATGATTTAGAAAAAACAAGATTAGATGCTGAAGCTCAAACTCTTAAACAAAAATCATTAAATGAAATGGTATTACAAGAAAAAGCTATTGATAAATGGGATGGTAAACTTCCCGCATATATGGGCGATGGTAGAAACTTACCATTTCTTATTAGGCAATAAATTATATAAATAGATATTATAAGTATGAGTTACTATATTAAATGAAAGGAGAAATAAATGCTATACAATAAAATAGGTTATTAAAAATAATATTTGTATTATAATAATGGAGGATATATTAACTATGAAAAATGATTATATAAATAAGCTTATTGATAAATTGATTTATGATACAAAAAACGCCTTATTATATTGGAATTATAATGAAAAGAAAATTCTCTTTGATTCTGTATTTGAAGAAGGTGAATGCTTTATTAGTAATATTATTGATAATAAAGATCTTACAGTTCAAATAGAAATATATAGAATTAATGAAAATAGATACACTATGTTTATACATTCTTTAGATATAATAAATAATTCTGGTTATTATAAAAAATATTATGGAGATGAAATAGATTTAAATACATTATGGAATACTATTATTATGCATGAATGTATAAATAGGTATTCCAAGTCTGACGTTATGATTAATAAATACATTAATAAGTATTTAATTAAGAAATATAAAGGAAGAGTAAATTATGAAAACTAGTTTTGCTATAAACGATATAGTTTATATTGTTGATGGTGAATTTAAAGCGATTTTTAAAATAATCATATCAAATATTTTGATTTATAAAAATGAAAATGATTATTATAATATAAAGCTTGAATTGCTGCTTAGTGAAACTTATAGATATGAAAATAATAAACGAGTCACTATTATTAATAATAGGGAAACTTCTATTACAACAATGAGTATACTTATAACTGATTTAGGTTTATGCTACGATAACTTAGAAGAAGCTGAAAATGAATTAAAATGTTTAAATAGAAAAGAGATAAATGAATATAAGTCATCTATAATAACTGTTAAAGAATTATTAGAATACCCAATATATAATATTTGCGAAGATTTAAAATTAACTGCATATAAAGAAAAATGTAAACAATTATTAGGTTTAGATATTGATGTATGACATAATTAAAATAAAATCTTTAAATTCTAAATAATTATATTATGGAAGTGATTAAAATGATACCAGATTTTATAAAAGGTAAAACATTAAAAGATATATTTTATCTTTCAAATGAACTAAGACACGAAAATGACCATTTTATGGATCCTGATTACAAATTTGTAAATTTACTTCATGTGGAAATTACAGATTTGATTCATTTTACAAAATTAAAAGAATTAAGAGATATACTAAATAGTATTAATTTTGATAATCCGGATAGTGAAGATATATTAAATAAATTAATATTGTATTTTAAATGTATTAATTATGTGCTTTATATAGACACAGATACATTAAAAGATATCGATATGTATACTAAATATAAAAATGTTTATTATACTATCTATATAAGGCTTATATCATTAATTAAAACTTTTGCTTGTCAAAAATCAGAAAGTATTAAATTAGCTATATTATTAACACCAATGGAGGAAAATAAAAATGAAATTTGAGAAAGTAAGTTTTGATGCATTTAAAAAGGACTTGATTAAATGTGGTATATTTGAAAATGATGAAGATAATAAAATTAAAGAAGCATATGATAATATTCAACTTCCTAAACGTTCTACTACTGGAAGTTGTGGTTATGATTTTGTAACACCTATGGATGTTACTATTGTTTCTTATAAGACAACTTTAATTCCTACTGGTATTAAAGTAATATTAGAAGAAGGATATTTTTTAATGCTCTGTCCTAGAAGC
>JAFTFU010000076.1 GCA_017458285.1 Clostridia bacterium
TAAAAGACTGGGAGTTATTTTCAGGAATAAAGCTAATGAATTTAAAAGGCTTTAGAGGAGAAAAGAACAAAGCAAGAAATAAAATGTACACAGAAAAGCAGTTTAGAAATAGCGCAAGGCGATGTATGTTTAAAACTATTTGTGATAAAGGAATAGATTTCATGAAGAGGTGATAGTATGTCATTTCAAGAATTGTGCAAAAAATATGAAAAAGAAGTATGTGCATATTGTATAAATACTAATCCAGATGATTGTGAGATTAGAAAATGTGGAGATAGTGTAAAATGTGTGAATTACATTAAGGATAAAAGCAAATTTAAAGAAAATAGAAAGCCAATTAGCTGTTGGCAAGGGTGGTAAGTATGAAGATATTTAAAATGAATGGCGTTGAATGGAAAATCTTTGAGGCTAGTCAAAAGGAAATTAAACAAATAAATAATTCAAGAGCTGGTAGTGGAGAAAAAGACGATGTAGAAAGTTTAAAAGACAGATATTATGGAATTACATTTGCAGATTTATGCAAAATTTATATTGACGAAGATTTACCGCAAGATAGAAAAAGAAAAACATTAATACACGAATTAACACACTGCTATATAGTAAGTTATATAACACATCAAGACAAAAGCTATGATGAAGAAATGGTAGCAGACATTGTTGCTAATTCGCATGATATTATAAAAGAGATAGTAGACGAGTACTTTAAGGAGAAATAATGAATATAAATCAAAATATAAATAAATTGTTATTCGCTCTCAAACAAAAAGGAGAATTATATAAAATAAACAGCTTTCAGTTTTATTCAGAAAAAGTAGGAAAATATTGTACTAAATATCAGATTCTAAAAAGAACATTCGAAGAAGTATACAATGTAGGGACAGGCGAATTTGAATTAAAAGAAAAATATGAACAAGATTACGACTGCTATGGAAAAGTAGAATTAATGAAATATTTAATAGATGAGTATAAGAGAATAGGAAGTGAGGCAGATGGAAAATGAAGAAAAACTAACAGTAAAGCAAAAGAAATTTATAGATTATTTTATAGAAACAGGGAATGCAACAGAAAGTGCAAGATTAGCAGGGTATAATGCGAAAACAGATAAGGCGATGGGAAATATAGGCTCAGAAAACTTGGAAAAACTTGGACCTTTCATAGCTAAAAGAATGAATGAAAAACAAAAAGAAAGAATTGCCTCACAGGACGAAGTTCTTGAATACTTAACAAAGGTAATGCGTGGAGAGGAAAAAGACAGTTTTGGTTTAGATGCTTCATTGCAAGATAGAACAAAATGCGCTGAACTATTAGGTAAACGATATGGAACATTCAAAGAAAAAGTTGATTTAACTGGTAAACTTCCAGTGGTGATTTGCGATGACATTACTGAATAAGTTAAATGAGATAGAATTACAGAAACAAATAATAAAACTTTCATTACAAAGTATAGTTGGAAAAGGTTATGCAGAATATTGGAAATGCAAATGTAGATACAGAATTGTAAAAGGGTCAAGAGCTAGTAAAAAATCTAAAACTACAGCATTATGGATTATATCTAATATGATGAAATATCCAGAGGCTAACACATTGGTAATTAGAAAAACATATAGAACATTAAAAGATAGTTGCTTTAAAGAGCTAAAATGGGCAATACACAGACTACAGGTAGATGATTTTTGGACAATAAAAGAAAGCCCATTAGAAATGACCTATGCACCAACAGGACAAAAGATATACTTCAGGGGATTAGATGATCCATTGAAGGTAACATCTATTGCTGTTGATATTGGCGTTTTGTGTTGGCTATGGATTGAAGAGGCATACGAAATAATGAAAGAGGAGGACTTCGACATTATAGATGAAAGTATAAGAGGGGCAGTTCCTGAAGGACTATTTAAGCAAATTACAATAACATTAAATCCATGGAATGAACATCATTGGATTAAGAAAAGATTTTTTGATGTAAAAGACGAAGACATTTTAGCAATGACAACGAATTATCTATGTAATGAATTTCTTGACGATGCAGATAAAAAAGTGTTTGAAAGAATGAAACAAAACAATCCTCGAAGATATCAAGTAGCAGGACTAGGAAACTGGGGTATTGTTGATGGATTAGTCTATGAAAATTGGAAAGAAGAAAAATTTGATTTAAATACAGTAAGAAATTTAGAAAGTGCTTTTGGGTTAGATTTTGGTTACACAAACGACCCAACAGCACTTTTTTGCGGTGCAATTGATTTAAAAAATAAAAAAATATATGTGTTTGATGAATTATACGAAAAAGGATTAAGCAATAAATCAATATATGAAAAAATAAATCAAATGGGATATTTGAAAGAAAGAATAACAGCTGATAGCGCAGAGCCAAAGTCAATTGATGAATTGCAAGGATTAGGATTAAGAAGAATCACAGCAGCTAAAAAGGGTAAGGACAGTATAAACAATGGAATACAGTTTATACAGGACTTTGAAATAATAATACATCCTCGATGTGTAAACTTTTTAACAGAGATAAGTAACTATACTTGGGATGAGGATAAATTCGGAAATAAAATTAATAAGCCAATAGATGATTTTAACCATTTGATGGACGCAATGAGATATGCAGTAGAAAGATACATAAATATGAAACGTTCAATGTATATGACCAATAAACCGTTTATAAAGATATAGGAGGGACAAGATGTTAAGATACAGCAAAACAAAATTAGAAAGTGAAGAAGCAATAACACGATTATTTGCAAAAGCACAAGCTGAGTTAGATGTAAGAAAACAACTATACGAGCAATTTAGAAGAAAGCTAACAGACGAAGAACTGGCTAGTTTGACAGACGAAGACATAAAAGTACCTTTAGAAAGATATATTTCAGTAATGAGTGCTGGATATTTTGGAGGGAAAGCACCAAAATATAAAGTAAAAGCATTTAATAAAGATAGAAATGCCATAATTCAAGGCTTGTTTGATAAACCAACAAACACAGAACAAGATATAAAAGAAATAGAAGAGCTTATCAGTCATATAGTAGATTACAATGACGATGGGGCTCTTTTTTTAGAGCTTGTTTTGGATTTCTTAGTTAAAAGAGCCTGCTATGAAATATATTACAAAGACAAAGAAACTGGAGAAATAACAATTGCTAGAAGTGATGCACTAGAGACTGTCGCAATTTGGGATTACTCATTGCCTAAAAATTTAATTGGAATTTATAGAATAATACAAACTACAATGGCTGATGGCCAATATCAAAACATGGTTGAGCTAACAACTGCTAAAGGTAAAAGATATTATATGGATACTCCTGAGAAAAGAGTTTTGTTTGGTACGCCAGAATATGAAGTGAAATTTAGAGATGAACCATTATTCAAAGAAGATAAGAAAATGAAACAACCTAGAAAATGGGATAATGATATACCAGCAACGGCTATTGAACAAGAAGATGGACTAGCTATATTCGAACCAGTTATTTCATTGATTAAAGCATATCAACAGGTAATACAAAACTCAAGAAACACATTCAAGTACAATGATGAAGCAATATTAGCAGTAATAGGATATCAACCTGAAAATGAGATGCTAATTTTAGATGATAATGGGAATAAAGTAATAAATCCTGCAAGAGTTAAAGAAGATGAATATGTATTAAACAGCAGGGTTAGATATTTAGATGGAGATCAAGGAACAAATTCAGATATAAAATGGGTAACAAAAGATGTAAACGATAACGCCCTACAAAACCATAAAAAGACACTTATGGATATTATATGCTTGTGTAGTTTCTGCCCTAACATGACAGATTTAGGATTTACATCAGCTGACAATAATTCAGCACTAGAAAAGAAATTTTTTAGTTTACAACAATATATAGCGACATTTGAGGGAGAATTTAAAAAAGCTTTGTTAAGAAGATGGGAGATTATACTTAATAAGTTTAATAAAGAAAAAGGTAAAACTTATGATTTCAGGGATATACAAATAGAGTTGCAAAGAAATGTTCCAACAGATACAGCTTCGGCAACAGACACAGCATTGAAATTAAGAACATTACTATCAGATGAGAGTATAATAAATTTATTGCCATATTCTTTAGATGCCCAAAGCGAATTAGACAAAATAAACGAGCAGAATGCAAATAATATGAAAAACAATTTAGAAGCTATGAAAAAATTAGGTAATAATCCTAATAAAGAATATGAAGTAAAAGAGGCTGGTGATAATAATGCAAATGTGGAAGTATCACGACCAGAAGATAATAGAACTAAAGAAGAAGTACGACCAGACGAGCAAACAAACCCAGCTTAGATTACAAGAAATTTTTGATAGTATAGATTTCAATTTTGAACATCTATATGATGTAGCAGACAATAAAACTAAAAGGAAAATCAATACATATATAGAGGGCTGGAAAGAAAAAGGTTTACTTCAAGACTATTTTGGTATGTTAGCAAATAATATTTATAACAAAACTAGAGTAAGAAATAGCGAAATACTAGAGTTATTGATATATAGTGCATATATAGAAGAACAAAGTCAATTAGATGAATTTGAACAGAGTACATTTAAAGAGGTTGTAACTTACTATTATCAAGAAGGACAAAAGGAAGTAGATAAGACTAGAAAACCAAGTATGATACCTGAGATAATATTAGCTACAATCTTGTCAATGCCAAATGCAAAAGGTTATATATGGAAAGATTATAAAGAGGCTATAACAAAATATAATTCAGAACAGATATACAGACAAGCTACAATTGATTTACAGCAACAAAAGGAATTAGACATAGCAAATGATATATATCAAAATTTAATTAAGCGACAAAACAATTCTAGGCTTAATATAAATGGAGATAAAATATCAGGTGATGTTGATTTAACACTTATAGGAATGAACAATAAAGCTAAAATGGAAGGTATGTATAGCTTTGATGAAAATGCAGAAGTTGATTTTGTAGCAGTAGAAGATGAAGTTACAACAAAGATGTGTCATAGTTTGAATGGACAAAGATTCAAAGTTCATGGCTGGAATGAGTTTAAAAGATATAGTAAAACAAATGACAGTATAGTAAAATACAGATGCTATGGATTAGTAACGGGCTTAAATCTCCCTCCAATTGATGACCGGATTTCACTGGTGCAGGAGTACAATTATGTATTTGAAACCAGTTGAAAAACGAGAAGAAACAGAGTATAATGAAAATAACTTTTTAAGAACATCTTTATATAATAATAAAGACTATGATAGTTATATACAAGATTATCAACAAATTAGAAAAGAATATGATATGTTGCCAGAGCAGGTAAAGAGAAGACTATTTTTAGATGATCAAGTTAAAGTTGTATTTAATTATACAGGAAGAAGTTCATCAGGATATAATCCAAATACTAAAGAGATATTATTACTATCAAATGTTGAAGAAGGCGAGTTTATACATGAAGTAGGACATGCCTTATATTATACATTAGATGTAAATAAATATAAAACATATCAAGATGTTATTAACAATATTA
>JAFTFU010000077.1 GCA_017458285.1 Clostridia bacterium
TTGCAAAATAAATCGAAGTGTGTTATAGTAAAAGCAACAGAAAATACTTTACTGATTTGAAATATATTGGTGATATTTTATATCAGTTCTAAAATAGGCAAGATTTGGTTTGAGTACAAATTGAGGATAATATGGAGTTATATACTTATGAAATTAGTTGTATCTTTGACGAGCTATCCATTACGATACCCAACACTTCATCTATGTATTGAAAGCTTATTTTCCCAAACGGTATCTCCCGATTCAATTGTGTTATACATTTACAAACATGACATACCTTTACCAAAAGAAGTCATTACATACTTGAAAAAGGGATTAGAAATTAGATTAGTTGATGACGATTTAAAATCACATAAGAAATATTTTTATGCCATGCAAGAATTTAGCGATGAAATTATTATAACTGTTGATGATGATGTAATTTACCCTATTAATTTGATTGAAAAATTACTACTTTCATTTAAAACGTTTCCAAAAGCTGTTTCTGCGGGCAGAGCACATGGAATTTGCTTAAAGGAAGACGGAACTCCATCAAGATATCTCGATTGGGAATGGGAGTCTAATAATTATTGTAATCCAAGTTATAGACTTATGGCAACTGGAGTGGGAGGTATACTTTATCCACCACACTGTTTGGTATCAGAAACTTTCAATACGTCTTCAATAAAAAAATACTGTTTGACTCAAGACGATGTATGGTTAAAATGTATGGAGATTATATCAAAAGTTCCAGTTGTCCTAATAAATCAGAAATCACAACACCCTACAGGCATACCAAATGTTTTTACAAAAGGATTATATCTTGAAAACAAACTTAATGGTGGAACAGATAGAGCTTTAGGCTTGATTTTAAAGGAATATGCAATAGATTTAGAAAGGATATTTGAGGAATATGAGTAAATATAAGTACCGAATTAGTATAATTATACCTGTTTATAATACATCAAAATATCTTAAAAAATGTTTAGACTCGTTGTTATATCAAACACTTACATCACTCGAAATTATTGTAGTAGATGATTGTTCAACTGAATCTTTAGATGAAATATATTTTGAGTATAGAGCTTATGAGAATTTAGTTTTCCTTAGAAACGATGAACATCAAGGACCCGGGGGAGCCAGAAACAGAGGACTAGAAATAGCACAAGGTGAATACATTGGTTTTTGTGATAGTGACGACTGGGTACAATTAGATACATATGAAGTGGTAGTAAATGCGATGGATAAATATAGTAGCGATATAGGTATAATTTCTATGGAAAGAATATATGAACAACCAACATCTATGCCTTACTATATTTGTAATTATAATAAGTATTACGAATTAAGTCCAGAAATGGCTTTGAGAGTATTGTTTCAACAGTATGATGTTGGTATAACCATTCCATATCATTGTACAAATAAAATTTTCAGAAAAGTGTTTTTGGACGATATCGGAGCCAAATTTGAGGAAAACATATATTTTCAAGGAAGATTATTTACCATTTATACATTTTTGAAATCAAAAAATATATTATGTATTCCAGATGTATCATACAAACATTATCGACGTAAGAACTCTGTTATTCAATCATTTGACGAAAAACATATTAATGACTTTTTGAAAAGCATGGTGATAGTTAACCAATATCTATGTCAAATGAATAAATTTGAAACATATAAGTTTCATTATTACCATTTATGTGAAAGATCATTAGATATTATAGTTAAGGAGATATTTGAATTTGTCAACGACGAAGAAAGCAAAAAGATTTATTTGCGTAAGGCAATTGAAGCTATGAAATCATTAGTTAGTATTGAGGATTACTTCGAATATGCCGATGCTGAAAAAATACGTCGGCATATTCAACCTCATATTGACAACACAATCCTGGTATAAAATCACCAAGCACACCTACTATCAATATAATAAGTATCGCTATTCAATACACCACCAAACCAATACTCGATTTTTGGGGTATTCATAGATATTTTTTTCAAAATTTTAATATTATGGTTGGGTATGTTTTGATACGATGGTAATAAAGAGAATATGTTAATAGCAGTTTCTAAGGATGAAATTGCTTCAGAAAAATTTCCTAAAAGCATTTCACGCAAAGCTACAGTTTCGAAGTGAAATGCTTTCTGCTTTGCTTGTAAATCATTAATAAACACAGATTCTTTAAGAAGATATCTATTTCCTGATGTTAGATCTCCTATACTGTAGTAAAATGCAGCTATTCCGTTAAGCCTATTTCTGTAATTTGCATAATAATTCTTTTTCATTATATTATGCGTGGATATAACCTCATTTATTAGTTTTGGTTTATCGTCAATGACCATAGTATAATAATAAAAGTGAAATTTTGACCACAAAAAGTATTTGTCTTCTTTGCCATAATTATTTTCAAAAAATCTCATACACTGACAAAGAACAGTTATACACTTTTTGATGTCTACCGAACATTGAGTTAATGCGTAACGCACACGGAAACTTTCACTTCTATAGATAAATCCGCATTTTCTAATAAGATTTTGTCTTCGTTGATATAAGTCATAATGATGAGAATCATTTCTATTGGCTCGCATTAGTGTATCCAGCATTAATGCGTCATGAAATTTCAAAAAGTCGGAAATATTGCGATAAGTGTTATTTTGCTTTATTAGTTTTCCTATTGTAATGTATAATTCACGAATTCTAAAAGTCGCATCTTTATACTCTAATCTTTCATAATGACTAATGGCTAATTCCCAATTAGCTTCTAAAGCTATTTGTAATATTTCCAGAGTATCAATTTCTGAAATCTCATTAATCAAGTTTATGAACAACTTAAACCCTTCTTGATTTGCATTCTGATGTTTAGATGCTAATGCATAAGCATAGTATAGTTTATAGTAAGAGTTTTGGTTGAACCGAATTCGAACTATTTCTTTAGAAGTACATTCAAATAAATCTTGCAAAATATACAAAACTGAATAGTATTTATTTTGTTGTAGAAGCATTAGCGTTTTATTAACAGCATCATTCAAAATATCTGTTTTAAATTCATTATTAATACAATATTGTATAAATTCCGGACTATCTTTTGAAAGAAAGACTGATTTAATACTTTTAGGTTTAAAATGTATTTTGTAATAGTTTTGATATATTTCATGAATTGGTGTGAGACAAGATTCATGATTATACTTTATTAAACCATTTGTCAACAATAATTTAATTTCATTTTCATTATTTATATAATTCTCAACCTTAACTGGATCGCATGACCAATAAATAGCATCACATATTATTCTGCATTTTGGATATAATTGAAATAAATTGTTAAATTGATTTAGGATGTGTTTTTCAATTACAGTACTTTTCTGAAAAATTTTACAAGTCAATATAAAATCGTGTAAATTATTAGAATAAAGTTTATTATCTAAAATGTATTTGGAAAATAATAATATTTCTAACACATTAAATTCAAGTGAATACGCTAAGTCTTTACTCAAGTAAAACCCTTCACTCATATTAGGAGCAACTGCATTAAAAATATCATTAATACCAATATTGTTAAAATAATGTCTTATAACACATTGTTGTTTTATATATAAAAAAGATTTAGATATAAAATATGATGGTTGTGCACTTCCAATAAAATAAACCGGAAGGTTTTGAATATGTGTTTCAACAAGCAGAGAGGTCAGAAAATTTGATTGTGCTGATGATAATTTTTGTAAATCGTCTAATACAATTATTCGTCTATTAATAGTAACTTTCGAGTTAAATATGTTATCATCAGATCCTATTCTATCCATTTCTTGTACTAATTCATCAAAATTATAACGCTTTTTAATAATAGTTGAAACTGTTGGACTGATATAATTTCCTTTCAATTCACATAAGTAAGTGTAATCCACGTTTGACGGCTCCAAAAAAGGAAACAAAATAAAAATTAATAAGTTTACTAAAACCTCACAATTATTACTGGGAGAATTAGAAAAATTCGCATAAAAGGTATCTTCTTTGTTAGATGAGATATTTTCAAATAGACTATCTAATATATAACTTTTTCCACTACCTGATATTCCTTCAATAAAATTAATACTATTAGTATTATTTTTTATAAAGTTATTGTACTCATGAGTTAATTTTCTAATTAATTCTGTTTGATTAGATAAACTCAAATAGTTATTTACTTTTTCTGATGGGATTAAATGTTTGGCAGACAGTACCTCTAAGTTTCCCAATACAAATGATGGTGGTATTTCTTTGCCATCTTGAAAATTACTATAATCATCCTCAATTTTTATAATAAATTTTATTGGATTATCTCCTGCTTTTAATTGGATTTCTGGGTTTGATAATATGGTTATGCCTTTTATTCCTTTACCTATCTGTAAATATAAACTTTCTTCTTTGGGAGAGAATACTTCAAAATATCCTGTGTAAATGTCTCCCTTATGCAACTCTTTTAAAGATTCATTAAATGCAAATTTATTGCTAATTTTAGAATAATATTCAATCTCTTGAATAACAAATAAATCAGGTTTCTTAAACTCAAGAACATCAAAGTTCTCGGGAGTAATAAAAAATTTTTTATATATCCTTTTGTTTTCGGATAACCAGTGTTCTAAAGTAAATTTTGTGCAAAAAATTACCTCATTACATTGTATAGCATTAAATAATGCGCAACGAATATCGTTGATAGTTTTTGCATTAATGGTAATGTTGGTAACAAAAATAATTCTTTTTATTTTTTGTTCCAAGATTGCACTTACAATGGTAGAATCTAGCCTGTATCGTGTAATTTTTTTTATAGATGAAGAATATTTTGCTTCCATCCACCATTTTTCTTCACAACCTTCGTGAGGCTGATATCCAAAGAAAATTGCTGTTGCATCTTTGTTGCCATCTCTGGTCTCCTGTGTTTTTTTCCAACTTGGATTAGGATAGGCGTTTGAAACATATGTAAATGCTAGTTTTTCGAAACCTCGAAAACCTCTTTTTATTTTTTCCCATTCTATAGAAAGTTTCATAATTGCTCTATCATCCCTCTATCATCCCTCTAATAAATAACTCCATATTATCCTCAATTTGTACTCAAACCAAATCTTGCCTATTTTAGAACTGATATAAAATATCACCAATATATTTCAAATCAGTAAAGTATTTTCTGTTGCTTTTACTATAACACACTTCGATTTATTTTGCAA
>JAFTFU010000078.1 GCA_017458285.1 Clostridia bacterium
AAAAACCGATTGACTTTTGGATACAATTTGCTAACGTGAATTTAAGTTATTTAAGGGTGAGACAGTCAAGTGAGACAGTTTGTCTTATTTTACCGCCTCCCATGAAAAAATAATTTTGCAAAAACAACGGTTTAAATAACTGGGAAAAGCGCTTCCAGCCGCCCCAGCCACAGTTCAAAAATCGTCTTTAAAGGCGATTTTTTCTTTTATATACAAGTATTTAAGCCGGTTCGACGATTAAGCACCAAATAAGCCTTACCCCAAACAATCTTCGAACTGATTTTATAGAGAAGCAGATAATAAAATCAAGGTGTTAGGAAGTTTGTCATATTTTTAAATTTTGCATCATTTAACTTGACGTGATTGACTTTTCTATGAAAAACTGATAATCATATTCAGCAGCATATAATAAAATTTTTAGAACTAACAAGAAATTGAATATGGCAAAAGGACTAGTATATTTTGCAAAAAACCCTGCATTTCAACATTTAACAAAAATCGGGAAAACAACAAAAGTTTCTGTAGAAGATCGTGGTCTATCTGCTTCAAATGTTCCGGAGGATTTTGATTATTTAGCGGTGTTAGAATGTGAGGATTGTGATTGGGTGGAAGAAAAAATTCATGAACAATTCAAACAATTTAGACATTTTACTGCTCTTAAGAAGAGAAAAACCGAATTTTTCTGGAGCGGTTGTATTGAAGATGCTATAAAATATGCCAAAGACCTAAAAGGTGTTAAGGATGCAACAGATAAAAATACGGAAAAAGTATCTGTTACTGTTGATGGTGAAAAACAAATCATTAGGCGCCCCAATACAACGTTTGCGATGATTGGATTGAAGAAAGGTACTAAAATTTTCTATAAGAACAATCCGGATGATTATGCAATTGTTGAAGATGATAAAAATCATGTTTCCTATAAAGGGCAACAAAAGACGGCAATATCAAATATATCAAACGAAAAAATGAATTGCAAAACAAATGGCTTTGAATATTTCTATTATAATGGTGTGAGATTGTGGGATATGAGACCGGATGTTCAAGACAAATAGCAAAACAAATATCGTCTTAAACCGCAAATCTTATCAAATCATAGCATAAATATAATTTGAAAGGCGATTTTTTCTTTTTAAATCAAGCGTTTAAATGAGTTCGAAGATTAGCCACCAAATATGCCATACACCGGACAATCTTCGAACTGATTTTAGCAAGAAGTTAAGGAAATCAAGGAATTATAGATTACAGCACTAAAATTTTATTTGTTAATTTACAATAACTTTATACGATACAGGACGAAGAGCAAAGTTTAAAAATTCGCTTGAATTAAATACTCTCAATTTTACTGTATTGGAATTTTTATCGATATACAAACGATATATAAAATAATTATCCAAATGTGTTTTAATAAAATTCAATTCATTATCACTTACATAAAAAGGTTCGTTTTCCGACACACATGTAGTTTTAACTTCTATATATTTACAATTTCCGCCTGTATCATATGATAAAATATCATATCCTGCTCCGTCCCCTTTGGTCTGTGATACCCATTCTATTTTTTCAGATAAATCTTTTAATCCGTTTTCTATCAGATATTCCTTTTCCAAATCTATAATTATGCTTTCCCCATATTCTCCTAATTTGGCATTAGATTTATTAAGTTCAAGCCAATCTATTTTTTGAGGATTAAATTTACTTTTAATACTTTTGCTTTCTATAGGCTTAGATGAAGAATAATCTTCTTCAATTTTAGGAAGTATTTTTTTACTTAAAGAAGAATAATTATTTGTAACAAGAGAATAACCTCGTTTTTTAGCGTATTCTCTATGTTCATAAGTATTTATGTGAGCAAATACAAGATAATGGTTTATATAACTACAGGTATCTATGAGATCATTATATTTTTGTAAATTATCCTTAAATGTTTCACTAACTCTTTTTCTAAATATTTTACTTTGAAGATTTTTTAATTCAGTTTCATAATCGCTTGCTAGTTTATGTTCTTTGTATTCATATTCAGAATGGTGAACTTTTTCTAATTTATGGCTTTCTATTTTATGTTTATATTCTTCTTTTTTATTATTTTCTTGCTTTCCCATTAAGTAGAAAAATATATTTAATAAAACTACAATAATAAGGAAAGCAAGCAAGTCTTGAGAAATATTTGATTTATCATCAAGAAATGCTAAACCAAACAATATTAACGTCCATAGTGTAATATAAGCGAAAAATCCAATACAAATGTCCTCCCATTCATTCTTACCACTTATCTCATTACTAATTTCCCAATATTTTTTCTGCCAATCATATGCATCGTTATGCATTTTATTGGTTATTCCATATTGGCTAAATATTTTTTGTATATCCGCTTTCATAAGATAAATCACCCCATTAAACTATGTTACAGTAAAGCATCTATAGTTTAAAAACAATAAATTTGATAAGATTATTAACTTATCAAAAAATACCCTGTAATAACCGAATCTATCTTTCATAATCAAACATATGTCAAAACCAAAATCGTTTATATAGGGCAGAAAAAACTTCTGTTATTCAAAAATAAAAGCAAATCAACCTCCGGTTCCTAATAACCAGAAGTTAAAAGTTACTATTCAGAAATAAAGTTAAGAAATTCATCACCTAATTTTAAAACTAACAAATCACCATATATATCCTCATCATAGAAATCTAATGTAGAAATAAAGCATAATTGCTTACTTTGTAAATCTGACAAAACATTATTGATAACTACTTTATCTTTCATTAAATATGAATAATTAGTTTTCAGATAGTTGTTAACAAAATCTGGACGGTTTTGATTCGGGATAGAATTATTATCTACTTGGCACTGTTGCAAAGCTTTTAATGTTTCAATATGTAATACTGTAAAGTCCCTCAACATATTTAAGAATATATGTTTTTTGGTATCATCTATATTTTCATTTTTAATAGAGTTTACAACAGCATTAACATACAGAGCAACTTTATCCTCTTCAATATCAGACATAGCTCCTTGACCAGCTGATAGCAAAATTTGGGCGAAATTAGGAATACTTTCTATTTTGGTTAAATCTATCTCATCTTTAATATTTTGTAATTTATCTTCAAAAATTTCTTCCCATTTCTCTCGACGCTGTTGCCATTGACGAGAAGCATATTCATCATAAAGAGTTTGAAAAAATCCTGTTATCGGATTGCTATGCATAATGGCTTTAGTTACTCCAGCTCCAACATTTGTA
>JAFTFU010000079.1 GCA_017458285.1 Clostridia bacterium
CTTACAAAATTCGTCTATTAATATTTCAAACCCTCCATTCATTTTCTTTATAAATTGTTTAATTTGTTTTCTTCTCTTTGTTCTTTTTATTAAGTTTCTAATTCCAGTTAAATCTTCTCCACTTAGTATTATTTCAGTTGCTAATTTTCTTAAGTATTTTTCCATCTTTTCTTTTTCTTGTGTTTTATCTCTATAAAATACATCTTGTGCGTCCTCAATAATTTTTTTATAACTCCTTGCACTATTATATCTCTGCCAATCATATCTCCCGTTTTTTATATACATAATTAAATTTTCCTTCCTTTTTTAATAAATATTTTAATAATCATTCTATACATTTTAATGTGCTTGTCCGTCATAATTTTCTGTATTGTTTGTAGGTCTAATTGAATCATATGGCATATTTACTGTTTCAATTGCCTCAACGCCTTTACAAACTTTATTTAGAAATGCTGTTATATCACTTGGATTTTTAAATACTTTTAATTTAGATAAATGTGTTTCTAAGCGTTGTAATAATTCATTCATAGATAAGCCTGTTTTATTTTTTGCCTCAACTAATGTTTTTGCTAATGTTTCCGCATTTTTCCTTGTGGCTTTAAAATCTCCTAATTTTCCGATTTCATACGCATTCCTAATTGTATCATTTGCTTGTGTTTGTGGTATTCCAACTTTTAATCCGTCTCTAAAGTTATCACTAACATCTTTAAAAGGAGCTGTTGCTATTTTTATAGTTTCAGTATTAGATATTTTATTTCCAACAACATTTTCTAGTAAATCTGTTAAATTTGCCCAACCGTCTCCATTAAGTGAAACATACATTTTATCCATTTGATTTTTATCAATAATACCTTCTTTGAATAAATTTAATAAATCTTCAACTCTTATATTTTGATTTAATTTTCCTGTTGTTTTATCTATTACAGTTTCAAGAAATTGGTTGTTTGTTAGTCCTTCAATTGATGTTAATCCATTGCTAGTTGCTTGGTCATAAATTGCTACAATTTGTTCTGTTCCTTTTATTACATAATTTTGACCATTTTTTGCACTTTCACAAACACTACCATATAAGGTTACTTTATTTCCCTTATTTTGTCCCATAATATCATATAATTTACTGCTTAATTTTGTTTTATCTTCTACCATATTAGTGATGTGTGCACTTACTGTTCTTGTTGCTTCCTGAATATTTGATGAAGTTACTGGCACATCATTTGGAATTTGTGGAGTTAATTCTTCTAATGGTTTTACATCAGAAATATTTGATGTATTTGTTAAAGTTCTTACTCTTGGAATTTCTGGATTTTGTTGCTGTAAACTAGGATTTGCTTTTCCTGTATCTACTATTAAATTTTGTTTAGCTTCTAATGCTTGTTCTGTTCCCTTAATTCCTTTGTTTTTAAATTCTATTAATTGTTCTGATAACCAGTCATTTACTTTTGGTCTTGCAAACTTAGCTCCAGCTATTGTTAAAGCTTTTAGCATAGTAACTACTCTTGTGACATTTCTTTTATTTGCTTCTTCGTGTTGTGCTCTTGTTATTGCATCTTTTTCTCCTTCTTTTATTTTTCTATCTACTACTGCTTTATTATATTTTCTATAATGTATAACTGCATCAACACAATTTTTTAAATATCCGTCTTTTGAATTTTCGCGTATAAAGTCTCTTCTTGCAACATATCTGTGCGTTCTTGGTCCCTTAAATACACTTTTTACACTTCTATAATTTGCAAACATTTTAGAGTGTATTGGTTGTGCTATTTTATGCCCTACAAAACTTGAAATAGGTGCGATTGAATGGTTTCTTACAAATTTTCCTAAGTTTCCAGTAGCTATTACTACATTTTTTATTCTTCGTTTTTTATCAAATTCTGTATATGCTACTTTCTCTCCATCATTTCCTAAAGTTCCTACGTTTTTGTTTGTGTAAACACTTGATATGTAATCGTTATTTAAAAATTTTTCTTCTAATTCCTGTTCTTGATCAGATAATTTATACCCCTTATTTTGTCTTTTAGTATCAATTTCTATTAATTTTGGAATATCTATTAACCCATATTTTTCCAAAGTTTTTAAATCCAATTTTTTGCCTAAATACTCGCCTAGTTCTTTATACTTACCATCTCTTTTTTCTTCGTTATTATAATCATATTCAAATTTAGTATTTTTCATGTGCTTGTATATTCTTTTTACAGCTCTTTGTGCTTCTTTTCTTGCAGTAGAATTACCATAGTATTTTGCTTCAAGTAAGCGAATATCATTAAAATCTTCATTTTCTGTTTTTTTGCCATCTATTAATTGTTTTGCTTCTTCAACAATGTCGTAAATCATATCATCAGTAATATTTTCATGAAGAATCACTGGTTCACTTCGACCAGCATGTTTTTCATATGCTAAAACATTTTTTTCACATAATTTATTTATTATTTTTCCTAACTCATCCTTAGATTCTTCATTTTTAAGAATCTTTTCTAATTTTTTTATATCTTTTTTTGGAATTATTTTATTTTTTGATAAGATTGTAGTTACATATTCGTACATTTTTTGTTTCATCTTATCTCTTACTTGTTTTTTTTCTCTTTTTTCTAAAAATTTTCGTCCTACTTCATTAATAATTTCATTATAATTTTCAGTGTATTTATAATAAATTTCATTCAATGGCTTTTTAGACTTCTTTACATAAACAACATTCATAAGATTCTTCCTCTCTTTTAAAATACTTTTATATTTTACCACAATTTTACATAACTTTCAATAGCTTGACATAATTTTTTAAATTTTTCCAGAAAACGACAAAAAAATTATTGTATATTTTTTTTATATATGATATAGTATATATTAGATAAAAAATAGATATTAAACTGATACAAAATGTTAAATTTTAAATAACATTTTATTTTTCGTTTAATATAATGTAAAATCAAAAGATAAAAAAATTTTTAAGAAAGGACTGTTACAAAATGTCAAATGAAACACAATCTACTCTTGAAGATATCAAAATTGATCAAGAAGACACAAGTTTTGAATTACCTTCAAAGAAAAACTTTTTGTCAATTATACTAGTTTTAGTAGTAATAATGCTATTAATTCTTGGCTTTAGCACTATTTTTTCACTACTTAATATGAATAACTCTAAAATAATAAATGGAGTTTCAATAAATGAAATAGATGTTTCAAATTTAACTGTTGAAGAAGCTATCGAAAAAGTAGAAAGCCAATTAAATTTAGGGCAAGAAATAATATTAAATTATCAAGATTATTCAAATATTATAACTTCAAATGATATAGATTTTTCTTATAATTTAAATGATGTAGCTAAACAAGCTTATGAAATAGGTAGAAGTGGAAATATCTTTACAAATAATTATAAGATATTATTCACAAAAATAAATCATGAAAATCTTGAACTTTCATATGATTATAGTGAAGAAAAATTAGATTCACTTGTAAAAAATATCGGTTTAGAATTACCTAATCCTGTTATTCAACCAAGCTATAATATCGAAGATAAAACTTTGGTAATAAATAACGGAAGTGCTGGTGTTGAGATACTTTCAGAAGAGTTATCAAATTTGATAATTTCTTCAATTACAAATCAAAAAACAAATATTGAAATTCCTGTAAAGGATGTTCAACCAGAAGCAATTGATATAGAAAAAATATATTCTGAAGTACATACAGAACCACAAGATGCATATATAGAGCGAGATCCATTTAAATTACATGTTGATGTTGATGGAATAGACTTTGCTATTTCTTTGGAACAAGCAAAGCAGTTATTAATTGAACAAAAAAGCGAATATGAAATTCCTTTAAAAATTTCAAAAGCGAACATACAAGTTGCAAACTTAGGTAATGACTTATTCGTAAATAAATTTTCTACATTTACTTCTCGCTACGATGTAAGTAATAAAAATAGAAGTAATAATGTTGAACTAGCATCTAAAAAAATTAATGGAGTTATATTACTTCCTGGCGAAACATTTTCTTATAACCAAACAGTTGGAAAAAGAACTATTGCTGCTGGATTTAAAGAAGCTTCAATCTATACAAGTTCTGGTATAGAAAACGGTGTAGGTGGTGGAATTTGCCAAGTATCTTCTACTCTTTACAATGCAGTTTTAGAGGCAAATTTAGAAATTGTTGAAAGAAAAAATCATAGTTATTACATATCATATATACCTTTAGGTAAAGATGCAACTGTATCTTATGGAAGTGTTGACTTTAAATTTAAAAACAGTAGATCATATCCTATAAAAATAGTTGCTTCATCTCAAAATGGAGTTTGTAGTGTTTCTATTTACGGTCTAAATGAAGAAACTGAATATAATGTTTCAATACAAGCTCAACAAATACAAGTTATACCTTTCCAAACAACATATGTAAATGATAGCTCTTTAGCTTCTGGAAAAAGTGTTGTTAAACAAAATGGTATGAATGGTTATAAATATGAAACATATAAAGTTGTAAGTTTAAATGGAAATGTAATTTCTAAAAAATTAATTTCATCTGATACTTATAAACCTTTAAATAAAGTTGTAAATGTTGGAACAGGTAGCGCCCCTGCTGCAACACCAACACCAACACCTACTCCTGAACCAAGTCAAGAGCCAGCTTCTACCCCATCAGCTCCTGCAACCCCTGCTCCAGAGACAAATTCAGGAACAGAAACAACTGTAGTTATAACCTCTGAATAATATGAATAAATTTTAAATTAAGTTTTGTATGAATTAAAAATAAACTGAGTCAAAATGTTGTTTTAGAAAAATTAACATTGAACTCAGTTTATTTTTTAACTTTTATTGATTTTCCACTTTTTTTCAAAAGAAAGCTATGTTTTTTTACTTTGTATAATTTTACTAATTTGGCAAATACTATTTTTATATTTTATATGGAGGATTTTATTCAAAATGCAAAATACGAAAATAGGAAATCTTGAGGCAATAGCTTTAATAGTAATAGTCATGGTAAATTGTGTGTTTTCTAACATACCTCAATACATTATATCTGAAATGACTTCTAGTTCAATTTTAAATGCTACGTACATTAGTATTATAGCAATATTTTTAGCATGGGGTATTGGTAAAATTTTAGGTAAGTTCTCTCCTTTTGATATTTTGGATATATCTAAATGGTTGGGTGGTAAAACTTTAAAATCTATTGTTGGAATACTTTTTTTAGCATATTTTATATTCTTTACAGCAATGTTTTTAAGGAATCTTGTTAGTTGTTTAAGAATAATATATTTTCCTTTTACTAACGAAATATATATTGCTTTATTTTTTATAATTGCTTCAATATTTATATCTACTTTAAAATACAACGCTGTTTTTAGAGCTAATTTATTTATTATGCCCGCAATTTTAATTAGTATAGTACTTATATTTTTTGCAAATATGCGTAACTATATATATTCTAGTGTCTTCCCTGTTTTAGGTAATGGCGCTTATGATACATTTGTAAAAGGGTTTACTAATTTATTTGCTTTTCAAGGATTTGCCCTTTTGTATTTTTTACCTTCTAACCTAAAAGAACCATCTAAAATAAAAAAAATAAGTATAATCTCTATTATAATTTCATCTTTATGTTTAATATTATCCATCTCTTCAATTATACTTTTGTTTAATGCTTTTATTGATAGTGATGAATTAATACCTCTATTTTCTTCAGTACGTTATATTGATTTTGGATATTTCTTTCAGAGATTAACTTCTTTATTTGTCTTAGTTTTAATAATTTCATTTTTAAGTTATTTTTGTATTATTATTAAAATTAGTTCAAATATTTTAAGTAAAGTTACTGAAGTTCCAAATAATAAAATTTATCATTATATTGTTATTGGTTTGATTTTTGTAATTAGCTTAATACCCAAAAATTATATTACATCTACCTTGTATACAAGTTTAATATATAAGTATGCATTCTTTATTTTGGTTTTAGGAATCAGTATTTTAATATTGTTTGCCGCCATTATAAAAAATCGACTAACAAAAAAGAAAATTTCTGACTAAGTTTTAGATAAACTTAAGTATTTTTTAAGGAATGATTATATTGAAAATATTTTTAAAACTTTTATTAATTTTTATTTTAGTAACATTTTTTATATATGCTTTTTCTGGTTCATATATTTCTCATAACCTAGAAAACATTGCATATACCACTGCAATTGGATTTGATAAAGGTGAAAAGGACAATTATAAAATATCTTTCCAATTTGTAAATATTTCTGGACTTAATGATTCTTCTTCAAATGAACCAGCTGATACAACTGTAATTTACCTTGAGTCTAGTTCAATAAATACTGCTATTAACCTTGTTAGCAGTTATATTGGAAGAAAGCTAAGTTTGTCTCATTGTAATATTATTTTATTTTCAAAAGAATTGGCCCAAGAAGGTATTTCTGATGAAGTTTATACAATCATTAATAATGAAGAAATTAGACCAAGTGCAAGTATCATGGTTTGTGATTCCTCTGCTTGTGATTTTTTAAGTAACCAAAAACCTAATTTTGAAAAATTAATTACTAAATATTACCAAACTTTTGAAATTACAAATAAAAATACAGGCTTTATTGATGATGTTAGTATTGGAAGTTTTTATAATATTTTATCTCAAGATGCTATTAGTAATACTTGCATTTATACTTATGTAGCACCAAAATCAGAATC
>JAFTFU010000080.1 GCA_017458285.1 Clostridia bacterium
CGCCGGTAATCATGCGCTTCACGTTGCCATATTCTAACGCGATGGTTTCATCTCCGTCGCTGTTGCACGAATACAGGACGAGCATCGCCAGCAGCAGGCCGATGCCTGCCGTCAGGTTATAGAAAGTTTTGCTTATCATATTGTTTCTCCTTATCTTTAGTTTTTTCCTTGCTTTTTATGTTTATCATATATAAATTTATTTATAGGTATTTTATATTTAATATGTTTTTTTGTCAATCATTTTTTTCAAGTTTTTGGCTTTACCTCAAAATGCAAAAATATCTTAGATTTCCAGCCATTTTTATTGTGGTTTTATGTGAAGTTATCAAAAGGATTATATGTTATTTTTTTATTTTAACATTTTGAGCCAGTCACCCATTTTTCTGCTCTCTGAGACAAAATGTTGTTTTTAAAATTACACCTATTTATTTTTCAATTAAATTTTCTATTTTTTCAAAAAAACTGTTTCTTTTTTCTTAAATATCTAATATAATAAGGCAAAGGAGATGATCTTATATGAAAAATTATAAATTAGCAATAGTTGGAGCCACAGGTTTAGTTGGCAGAACAGCATTAAAAGTATTAGAAGAAAAGAATTTACCAAATTTTGAATACGAACTATTTTGTTCAGAAAAATCAGCAGGAACTGAAATAGAGTTTTTAGGTAAAAAATACATATCAAAAGAATTAACTGAAAATTCTTTTGATGAAGGATTTGATTTTGCAATATTTTCAGCAGGTTCAGATACATCAAAAAAATTCTCTCCAATAGCGGCTTCAAAAGGTTGCGTGGTTATTGATAATAGTAATGCATTTAGAATGGATAAGGATGTTCCATTAGTTGTGCCTGAAGTAAATCCTGAAAAGATTTTTGAAAATAAGGGAATTATTGCAAACCCAAATTGTTCTACAATTCAAGCTGTTGTTCCTTTAAAGCCTCTTGATGATAAATACAAAATAAAAAGAGTAATATATTCAACATATCAAGCTGTTTCAGGTGCTGGAATAAATGGATTAGAAGATTTAAAAAATACTTCAAAGGGATTACCTCCAAAGAAATTTGCTCATCCAATTTACAATAATTGTTTGCCGCATATTGATGTGTTTTTAGATGATGGTTATTCTAAAGAAGAGCATAAAATGATTAATGAAACAAGAAAAATTTTAAATAGACCAGATTTAAAAGTAACCGCTACTACTGTTCGTGTTCCTGTTGAAAACTCTCATAGTGAATCTATTAATGTTGAATTTGAAAATGACTTTGAATTAGAAGATGTAATAAATCTATTAAAAAATTCTCCTGGAATAATTGTTGCTGACGATTTATCAAACAACGTATATCCTCTTGCTGCAGATGTTTCAGGTCATGATGAAGTTTTTGTTGGTAGAATTAGAAGAGATTTTAGTGTGCCTTATGGATTAAATCTTTGGGTTGTTGCAGATAATATTCGTAAAGGAGCTGCAAGTAATGCTATACAAATTTTAGAAAAGATGATATAATGCACATATATTTATCAAATTCAAATTTGAATTGATAATTTATAAATTGAAAGGACTTGATGCCTTATGAAAAAAATTTTATTTGAGGGTTGTGGTACAGCAATCGCTACACCGTTTAATGAAAATGGAGTTAATTTAAATGAATTCAAAAGATTGCTAGAATTTCAAATTTCAGAAGGAGTTGACGCTATCATAGTTTGTGGTACAACTGGCGAAGCTTCTACTATGACAATGGAAGAAAAAATCTCAGCTATAAAATGTGCTGTTGAAACTTCAAATGGTAGAGTTCCTATTATTGCTGGAACAGGAAGCAACAATACTTCGCAAGCTATTGAAATGTCTAAAAAAGCTGAAGAATTAGGAGTAGATGGTTTGCTAGTTGTTACACCATACTATAACAAAACTACTCAAGCTGGTTTAGTTGCTCATTACAAAGCCATTGCAAGTGAAGTTAAATTGCCTATTATTCTTTATAGTGTACCTTCAAGAACAGGTGTAAATATTTTACCAGAAACTTGTTTAGAACTTTCTAAAATTGATAATATTGTTGCAATCAAAGAAGCCAGTGGTAATTTATCTCAGGTAGCTGACATTGCTCATCTTTGTGGTGATAATTTAACTATTTATTCTGGAAATGATGACCAAATTTTACCAATATTATCTTTAGGTGGTAAAGGTGTAATTTCTGTTTTATCTAATGTAAAACCTAAACTTACTCATGCTATGGTTACAGAATTTATGAATGGAAATTTAAAAGATGCTCTTAATATGCAATTACAAGCTTTACCTTTAATACATGCTCTTTTCTCTGAGGTTAACCCTATTCCGGTTAAAGCTGCTCTTAATTTGATTGGTTTTGATTATGGAATTCCAAGATTGCCTTTAGTTGAAATGACAGCAAGTAAAAAAGATAAATTAAAAGAAGAATTAGATAAATTAAAATAACATATTATGCTCTATCCCTCTTTTCTAAGGATAGGGCTTTTTTATTACTAGTTCTTATTAATAATCAAGAATCCATATGTTACTAATCAATCCCCATATCAAAAATCAGTATTTTCTATAGTTATTGTACTCAGAAAAAGTTATAAAATCATTAGTTACTGTATTTTAAAATTTTTCGCCAAACTTTTCGAAATTTTTTATGAAATTCCCTTGACAAAAATCCTTTTTGCATTTATAATATGTATTGTTACAAATTGCTTATGGCGAAGTAGCTCAGTTGGCTAGAGCATCCGGTTCATACCCGGCAGGTCGAGAGTTCGAATCTCCCCTTCGCTACCATAATTTAAAGAATGTCGCAAATTAGGACATTCTTTTTTGTTTGAAATTAATCACTATTTAATTCTTTATTATAGTATTTATTTCTACAATATTTTTTTGCTAGACCACCATTACTTGTTTCTCTATAATGGCTCCTTAGATCTCTTCCTGTTTCATACATAGTTTCTACAACCATATCAAAAGGAATTGATTTATGTATTTCAAGTAATAATGATAAATATGCACTATCTACTGCTCTCATGGCAGCAACTGCATTTCTTTCAATACATGGAATTTGAACATAACCATATACTGGATCACATGTTAATCCTAAATGATGTTCCATTGCAACTTCAGCAGAATTTTCAATTCTGCCTATATCAAGTTTTAATAAATAAGCTGTTGCGGCTGCTGCCATTGAACATGCTGTACCTATCTCTGCTTGACATCCACATTCTGCTCCGCTTATTGATGCATTTTGTTTTATGATGTTTCCAAATAATCCTGCAACTGCTAGTGCATTAATTATTTGTTCATCTGTATAACCTTTTTCTGTTTGCATGTAATATAGTACTGCTGGCACTACTCCTGAAGCTCCACATGTTGGGGCTGTTACTATTTGTCCTCCTGATGCATTTTCTTCACTAACAGCATATGCGTAACTACTAAGTAGTCTACTTCTTCTTATTTCTGGTGTTTCTTCTTCTAATCCAAAATCAAATATTTCACTTGCTCTTCTTTTTAATTTTAGTCTTCCAGGTATTATTCCTGTAGTATTTAATCCTGTTTCTACTGCTTGTTTCATTGCTTGCCATACTTCTGCAAGATATTTTTCTAATTCTTCTTTTCCTTCTACTTCATAAACATATTGGCATAAATCTATGTTGTTTTCTTTACAATATAGTTTGATTTCTTCAAAGTTCTTGTGTGGATATATTTCAGGAACTATGCTTTCTTTTTCTCCTTCAATTTTTATTGTTCCTCCACCAACTGAATATACTCTCATTTTGTCTATTTCCTGACCTTTTTTGTATGCTATTAAATCCATTGTATTAGGATGTACTGTGCATTCTGTTATTACATCCATTTTTATTTCAGTTTCAGTTCCTTGTAATGTTTTTTCAATTATTTTGTCAGTTAAGTGACCTTTTCCAGTAAGTGCTAATGAACCATATAGTATTACTTCAAATTTGTCTGCATCCTCATGTAATTTTTTAAACATTTCTGCTGCTCTTTTAGGTCCCATTGTGTGTGAACTTGAAGGACCATTTCCTATTTTATATAATTCTTTTAAAGATTGCATAAAATTTCCTCCTTTATTTTTAACTGACACAAAATATTTTTCATCAGTTAAAACTCTTTTCTGTTCACTGATACAAAATGTTGTTTTTTTTTTACATTTTATGCCCGTAAGTTTTTTTCTATCAAAATAAAATGTCGCTTTTCTATTTTAACATTTTGTACCAGTTAGTTTGGTTTTTCTATCAAAACAAAAGTGCTTTTTATACTTCTCTTACTGTTAAATCGTGTGCTGATCCTTCTTGTATGCTTAAAGGAGAAACTAAAGTTAAAATAGCTTTTTCGTGGAATTCTTCAAGGTTTTTTGCCCCACAATTTGACATTGTAGATTTTATCTTTTTAATTGTTACATTTAAGTTATCTTTTAATGGACCAGCATAAGGAATGTAAGAATCAACACCTTCTACGAATGACATTTTATCTGTTTTTTCTCCTAAATCATATCTTTGCCAACTTCTTGCTCTTTTTGAACCTTCTCCCCAATATTCTTTAACTATCTCATTATCTAATTTAACTTTTTGTGTTGGGCTTTCATCAAATCTTGCAAAATATCTACCCATCATAACAAAATCGCATCCCATAGCTAATGCTAAAGTTATATGGTGGTCATGCACAATTCCTCCATCTGAGCAAAGTGGAATATATACTCCTGTTCTTTTTGCGTATTCATCACGAGCTGCTACAACATCTATAACTGCTGATGCTTGTCCTCTTCCTATTCCTTTTGTTTCACGAGTTATACAAATAGAACCTCCACCTATTCCTATCTTTATAAAGTCTGCTCCCGCTTCTGCTAGATAGTAGAATGCTTCTTGACTTACTACGTTTCCAGCACCGATTTTTACTTTTCCATTATATTTATTGTGTACCCATTCAATTACTTCTTTTTGCCATACTGAATATCCGTCTGATGAATCTAAGCATAATATGTCTGCTCCTGCTTCAACTAGAGCTGGTATTCTTTCTTCATAATCTCTTGTGTTTACACCTGCACCTACTATGTATCTTTGTTGGTCATCTTGTAAAGCTAAAGGATTTTCTTTGTGTTGTTCATAATCTTTTCTAAATACTAAAGAATTTAAATTTCCGTTTTCTTCTATAATTGGTAAACAGTTAATTTTGTTTTCCCAAATTATGTCATTTGCTTCAGATAGTGTTAGTCCTACTTTTGCAAATACTAAGTTGGAAATTGGAGTCATAATATCTTGTACTTTTTTGTCTAAGCTATCTCTTGATAATCTATAATCTTTACTTGTGATTATTCCTAATAATTTACCATTTGCACTACCATCTTCTGTAACAGGTATTGTTGAATGGTCGCTTTCTTCTTTTATTCTTAATATATCTTTTAATGTTGCATCTGGTTTTAAATTCCATTTGCTTTTTACAAATCCAGATTTTGATTCTTTTACATTTTTTACCATTCTAGCTTGATTTTCTACTGATTGTGACATATAAATAAATGCTACTCCACCTTCACGTGCTAATGCAACACCCATTGCTTCTCCTGAAACTGCTTGCATTATTGCTGATGTGAATGGTACATTTAAATATAATGAAGGTTCTTCCTCTCCTATTTTGTATTTTACAAGTGGTGTTTTTAATGATACCTTGTCTGGTGTGCAATCCTTTGTTGTTAATCTTGGTATTAATAAATACTCGTTAAATGTTCTTGATGGCTTGTCTAAATATGTTGCCATGTTTAATTCCTCCTTTATTCTTTATTTTTTTAGTCCATTTTTTTAAGTTGTCTAATATTATATACAAATTTCGTCATAATGTAAATGATTTATTTAAATTTCTTTTTTTATTTGAAAAAGGTCTTTATTTCTTCAAAATTTTATTAAATAGTAAGTCTGGATTATCTTGTAAGACTTCACTTGCTAAGTTATTGTTACTATTAAATGCAGTAACATATCCCTCTAATGACCTTGCTTTTTCTTTTAAAACCTCAACATCAGAATTTACATATATTTTTGCCTTTCCTTTTCCGTTTTTAGCTTCTTGTATTAAATTTGAAACTGGAGAATTCCCATCAAATGCTACTACTACAGAATTTCTTCTCTCAAAAATTTCATAATTAAAGCTTTTGTATATTCCAAGCTCTGATGGATCTGGAGATACATATATTCCATTTAAATCCTTGTTATTTTCTATGTTTGCTTTTATGTCTTCTGATATATACTTGGGAACAACTGCTGTTACATTGAATTTTTTGTTTAATTCTTTTGAAATATCTAAAACAGCTCTTTCATATCCTTGTATTTTGTGACCAATTAATATATATGTATTTTTATTATCAACCTTTTCAAGTAATTCTTTTAATGCTTGTTTTGTATTTTCATTTATTGTTGTTACTCTTCCTTTGGTGTTAAAACTTCCTCCTGCAATTACAATTGGAGTTTTGTCTGTTGGAAGTTCAACAATTCTTTCTTTAAATACATTATATGAATTGATATTATTTATTCCTTTTGTATCTATCTCATCAAGATTAATATTTTTTAATCTTGCAGATTGTTCTTCTTCTAATGCTTCTCTAATTGTTCTTCCTGATAAAAATTCTTCAAATCTTTTTGACTTTTCTTCAAAATATATTTTTCTCTGTAGCAGAATTTCTTCTTCTACTTCTCTCATTTTCATAAATTCTTCATCTGTTACGTTTAAAAGATTTCTTAATGCTATTTGTTCATCTATTGTATCTATTCCATAGAAGCCACAACCGTCTGTTCCTTGAACGCATTTTACTCCTGCTTCAAGGTATTTTTTTATTGGGTGATTACTTAAATTTGTTAAATTGTTAAGTCTTACATTTGAAGATAGTTGAAATTCTAGCACTGCATCTAAGTCTTTTATTTTTTGGATTATTCTCTTTCCATCTTTTGAATCCAAATCTGGAACATATAGTCCATGACCTAATCTGAAAAGTGGTGCTTTTTTGCCGTTTGGCACACATATTTTTATGCAGTCTAATGCTTTTTCTATGTTGTCTTTAAAAGCATCTGTTTCTCCTGCATGTAGTCTTATTGTGTAACCATTATCTTCTTCTATTGAGTAACGAATTATTTCTCCTATTATGTCTGCAAAATCTGTTACATTATTTATTTCTTCTCCTATTAGGTCCATTCCAACTACATATGGGCTTTGGCTTAGTACTTTAATTACATCTGGGCATTCTTTTAGTTGCTCTTCTGAAAATAATGTTCTACTTGCTGCAGCTAAAAATCTTAACGCTACTCCTGTTTCTTTTTCAATATGAGGCATAATTTCATGCATTTGAACAATATTGTTTATTCCAGTTTCTCCTTTTTTGGCTAAACTTGAATTTGCTATTTCAACGTATTTTATTCCCTGCTTTTTGTATTCTCTTGCTATCCATAATAATTTGTCTTGATATAGTGTGTTTTTTTCATAAACACTTCCTGGTAGTGCGTCTTGTATCATTTTCTTTAATGTTTCTCTTACTTCGTTGTCTTCAATTTGTTCTATTTTGCTTAAATTTAAATCTATTTTTTCTTTTTCTGGAACAACTTTTCCTCTGATTATTGCATATCTATATAAAATTACTTTTTCTAAATTTGTAAATACTGCTTGTCCGTCTTTCATTAATACTAAACTGTTTCTTATTTTTCTAATGTTTTCTTCTGCATTTTCTATATTGTTTAATATCAGATCTGCTAGATTTATTTGGGTTTCGTCATTTATTTTTCTTTCTAGTTTTTTTCCTGTTAATTCTGAATGTTTGTATATTTTTTCTACATCTTTTCTCTTTTTTGCTAATTCTTTTGCTTGTTTTTCTGTTACTTTTATTCCAATTTTGTTAATGTAATATAATGAATATCCAACTTGATGTTTTATTCCTAATGCTATTAATAAATCTGGTTGTAATATTTGGTTTAAATGTGTATGTAAATCAGTTTTGAATTTGGCTTGTTTTAGTATATATGATTTTATAATTGTTTTTTCTATTGGCAATTTATAATCTTTTGTTTGTGCCATTAATAATTTGATAATTGCAGGTATTTTAGCTTTTCTTTCTATTCTTCCGTCTGGATAGATATTTGCAACTTTTATTCCTCCAAGCCTAAAAAGATACACCTCTTCTCCACTGTCATTAATGCACGCTTGCAAAGTTCCAGCTATGATTTTCATGTCATTTTCGTCTTTTATTGTTTCTACATTAGCTACTTTTGCAAGATTTGTGATTAAGTTTCCTGTGTGGTGATTTGGTGTTCTTATTTCATATTCTATTTCATATTCGTTTCTTTGTTTTAGGTATACTGCTATGTCTTTTTCTTTGTCTAAATAAAATTTCTTTACTAACTTTTCCAATTTTCAAAACCTCCATTTTCCTTACTAATTATAGTTCAATATTTTATCATATTTCGACACTATTTTCAAGGGGTTATGTAAACTTTTGATGTTTTTTTGTTTCTTAATTGCATATTTTTTAATTTTAACATTTTGTTTAAGTAGACGCACTTTTTCTGCTCTCTCATTCAAAAAGTTGGTTTAAAAAATGAAAATGTTTTTTTCTTAAACATTTTCATTTTCAAACCAACTTTTGCACCAATTTATTTTTTTATTGGATGAGTATATGTTCCTTTCTCTACATATACTTGACCCGCAAATATACTATCATCTATAACTACAAAGTTATTATCTATTGAAGTTACTTCCTCTACTTTAACAGTCACTCCATTTTTATCAACAGTAATTGTTGCTTTTCTTATATATTTTTCATCTTCTGTTTCTATTCCATCAAAGTTTTTATCATCATATCCTTGATAATAAAATATTCCTTTGCCATTAACAAAATCAATTGTTAAATCGTCATCGATTCCTGCCAATCTATATAAAAACCATGTAAATGTGATCTTTTTATCCGTAATATTTTTTATTGTAATTTCATTTCCGTGTATCCTTATTGTACCATGTACCTATATAACTTTTAAAATCTTGAATGTCTGTATTTGTACTTTGTTGTTCTTTATTCGTTTGGGTAACTTCATTATTTGTAGTATTTCTTTTATTTGTATTTGTTGTGTTATTTTCTGTTTCGTCATTTTGACTTGCAACTTCTTCATTTTTCTTTTCTTTGCTTGTATTTTCTGTACTTTCTTCAATTTTGTTTGTTTGACTGTCATCGGTAATTGTATTTTCGGTTTTTCCTGCGTTTAATGTCTCTTGATTATTGCTTACTTGATTTTGATCTGAGCTGGTAGTTGTTCTATAAATAAAAAATCCTCCAATTACTAATACTTCAATTAATATTATTGTTAATAATACTTTTTCTTTTTTCTTTGATTTATCCATTGTTTTTCCCCTCCTATAATTTAGACTATAGTTTTTTTCTTTTGGTTCAATTATTTTTATTATTTCTAATTCTTTATCTATTTCTGTATTTTGTTATTCATTATTTTCAACAATTTAATTTTTCCATTTATTTATCTTATCTCGTACTCTGCCTTATCATTATTCCATGAATTTGGCTCAAATACTGTTCCTGTAAACCAAACTTCTTTTGTCTGTTTATCTCTAATTAAAAATAAAAATGGTTTATTTATATTAACTTCAACCGGCTTTTGTTCCATAATCATGGCATTTTCATCCATGGTAAATACAGTCACTGCAGCTGCTTTTATTCCTTTTTCTGTAAAATCAATATTAGCTTTATGTAATGCTTTAGATACATATAAAGGTACATTAGCTATATTAGAAAATTTTGCTGTATTTTCACTAAATGCATCAGAAATTCCTAATTTCATCAAGTCTTCTTTAAAATTTAAATCATATTCATAAGAAAATTTAGGAATTGTAATTTTTACTCCTGCTTTTTCTTTTGAGGCAAGTTTTAGATTTTTATCTATTTTGTTTATCTCATCATTTGTTAGCAATCTTATATATTCACTTAAATTTTCATTAGGCATGATGGCTAAAAATTCTAATTTTGTTCCATCATATTCTTTTAAATCCATTGTTAAAGCTGTAATATCCTTACCTAGATAATATGAAACTCCCTCAGAAGTAGTTTCTTTACTCATGGTAGTTGCTTGCATTTGTTTGTTATTTGTTAAATAAAATGTATTTCCATAAGTATCTTTTGCATCAAATTGTTCATCCCACTCCATATCTATTGCAAGTGCATTTATTAAAGCTAATTGAGTGTCTGGTGAAATATCTGAAGGTTTTAGCATGTCTTTTATAATTCCTAAAGTTTTGTTTTCTATCCATTTATTTATATTATTTGGATTTTCAAATTTATCTTGCATAATTTCAGCATTATATTTATTTGTAAGAGTATCTTTATATGTTTGTTTTACAGCATTAAAAAATGTATCTTTTATAAATATTCCATTTGCTAAAGATAAAGAATTTTGCACATTTTTATATGTTGGTAATTTCAAATTTCCTACTACATCGTTTATTTGTGTATAAGTAGTTCCTTCTGCACCTTCTTGTAGCATTTTTAACCCGTATTTTATTGATAATGGACTATATATCATATTTGTTTTTTTATTTTCTAATTTTAAAAAGCTGTATGTAAAATCACTTTCTGTTTGTATTTTTATTTCTGTTAACTTTTCGTCCTCTTCCTCTTTTTTTGTTTCATTTCCTGTAGACTTTGAACTAATATTATTAGATGACATTTTATTCATTTTTATTCGTTGCCATATAAATACTGCAAATAGTACTAATATTAATATCAAAATTGCTGATACCAATGTGATTAATTTTATTGCCCCATTTTCCTTTTTCATTTGTTTTTCCTCCCTTTTCATTTGGTAGTATGAAACCTTTATAGGTTTTTAACTACGTTTCATTTACATTTTCCTTTTTTAAAACACAAAAATAAACTTGTTTCGCTTAAAAACTTAAACTTGTAACACCTTTGCTATTTGCTTTTCTGTAATACTTCCCTTTCTTATGATATGTGGAATTTCATCTATTACTTGTACAATGGTTGATGGCATTCCTATTTCGCATTTTCCTCCATCAATATAATAATCTACATTGTCTTTAAATGCATTTTTTATATCTTTTATGTTTATCCCTGTTGGTTCTCCCGCAAGATTTGCACTAGATGTTGCTAATGGACATCCTACTTTTTCGATTAATTCTAGTGCTATTTTATTTGCTGGTATTCTAAAGCCTACAAAGTCTTCATAATTAGTTAATATTTTAGGGATAATATTTTTTACATTTAATGTAATTGTTAATGGTCCGGGTAAAAATTCATTTATTAGCTTATACTCAACGTCACTTATATTTCGTGTAACTTGTTTTAGCATATCTATACTACTTACTAATACACAGGTTTTTTTGTTTAAAGGTCTTCCTTTTGCCTTGTACAATTTTTTTATTGCGTCTTCATTTAGTGCACTTGCCCCTATTCCATAAACTGTATCTGTTGGAAATACAACTACTCCTCCATTTTTTATTATTTGTGCTGCTTTTATTATTTCTGTATTTTCTATTGCTTCTAATTTTTTTTCCATTCTAACCCTCCTGTATTTATTGGTTCAAATATTTTTTGTACTTTATTTCTTGGAAAATTTTTCTGGAATTATTATATACCTTAGGAACTGTTTTTTCAATATGTTCATTATTAAAAAAACAGTTTTTATTTATTTTTATTTGATACATTTTGTGTGTACGAAACGAAAAAAGAAAAGTTCACAAAGCGAGCTAATATTGTACACTTTATGAACTTTTAATATTTTTCCACTTGCCTATTTATATCTTGCAAGCAATGTGTTACGGTTAACATTTTTTAATTTCTATTTGAGCCACACATATTATTCATATAAAATTTCTTTTCTGAAAGTTTGTCTTGAACACCACGTAACGCTTCTCCAAATCTTTGAAAATGTACTATTTCTCTTTGTCTTAAGAATTTTAATGGGTCAAGTACATCTTGATTGTCTTTGCATAGGTCTATTAATTTTTCATACGTAGCTCTTGCTTTTTGTTCAGCAGCTAAATCTTCCTGAAGGTCTGCTATCGGGTCTCCTTTTACAGCTAATACTGATGCCGTGAATGGAACTCCTGCTGCTGATTGTGGATATACTCCTAATCCATGGTCTGTATAGTATGGATCTAATCCGGCTTCTTTTATTTCTTCTATAGATGCTCCTTGAGTTAATTGATGTACTATAGTTCCTACCATTTCTAAGTGTGCTAATTCTTCAGTTCCAATATCATTTAATATAGCCTTAGAATTTTGGTCAGGCATACCAAATCTTTGAGACAAATATCTTAAAGAAGCTGCAAGTTCTCCATCTGGTCCACCATATTGAGATATGATATTTTTAGCTAATCTTAAATCTCTACATTTTATATTTATAGGATATTCAAGCACTTTATTATATGTCCACATTAGTTATTCCCCCTTTCATTTTCCCATGGCCATGGCTCGTCAATCCATCTCCATTTATTGCAAGGGAAATTAATTGTAAGTGGGCCAAATGCTTTTTGATATTTATCCTTTAAGTCATCTAACTCTTTACAGTATTTTTTGTGTAAACATAGTGCTTTTTTGTCATCTGGATGAGTATCAAGATATAAAGCAAGTTCAATAATTGCAAATTGTAGAGATTTAATTTCTTTTAACATACATGCTTTAGTTTCTGCATTATTTTCTTGATTATTATTTGACATATTCATGTAATTTGTTATTATTTCTTCATCGTTACTCGAATCCTGAAGAGTTTGCACTATATTTCTGTTTTCTGGTTCTTCTACTAACATTAATTCATCCCTCCTACACTATTATTTCTTCTTTCTAAAAATTCAATTTCTTCCATTGATTGACCTGGTCTATAAGGACTAACCAATTCTGGAAAAATTGTTCCTTTTCTTAAACCAACTTCAGGTTTGAATGTTCTATCCATAAATTGGATTGGAACATAGCTTTGTGCTAGCATAGGATTTGATGGAAATACGTCTTCTTCTTCATCATCAAAGCCACATCCGTAATCATCTTCAGTATAATCACAACAGTTTGTATTTAGGTTTTGGCATTTACTCTCTAAGTTTTCTTGTTCATATTCTTGAGAGTTATTCATACAAGTACATCTTCTAAATCTACGACCAAACATAACTTTTCTTCCTCCTTTTATAGTACATTGTATGTGAATTTTTTAGTTTTGGTGACATAAAAAAAGACATACTTTTAATAAATATGCCTCTTTATAAATTTTCTTTTTTATTATCTTCAAATTTCGTAAACTTAACTATAAAATTTTTAATTTTTATCTCATTAAATATGAGAAAATAACTGAACTTAACTTCAAGCTGTTGTGTGTTATTTTTCCTTCCTCTGTAGTTACTAAGTCGCTTTCAATAACTTCATAACTTGCGTCTTTTAAATTTTCATAATCTATTCTTACTTGATCTTTTTGTTCTTTTGTCTCATATTTTTTTAGCATTTCTTCATCTATTTTTGTGTTACTTGCAACAACTACGTCAATTGTATCTTTTCCTATATATTTTTCTAATGTTTTAACGTGGTCACTTACACCAAAATTATCTGTTTCTCCTGGTTGTGTCATCGCATTGCATACATACATTACTTTTGCTGGTGTTTCATTTAACGCTTTTACTATGTCTTTACAAATTAAGTGTGGCATTATACTTGTATATAAACTTCCTATGCTTATTATTACTAAGTCGGCTGTATTTATGCTTTCTATTACTTCTGGTAATACATGTGGTTCTTCTTTATAAAATAGTCTTTTATATATTTTCTTTGAATATGTAATTTGCTCTTCACCTTCAATTATTTCACCATCAACAGTTTCTCCAACTAACGTTAAGTTATCTTCTGATAATGGCAATACCTTATGTTTAACTTGTAATAATTTACTTAATCTTTCTATACTTGTTTTTAAGCTTCCTGTTTTTTTGAATAGTGATGCTAATATTAAGTTTCCTATTGCATGATTGTTTAAATCGCTTCCTTCTGAAGCTGTTAGCCTTTCTTCCATTACTTCTTTTAATTCACTTGGCAAAGTAGATAAATTACTTAAAACTTTTCTAATATCTCCAACTGCTGGTATTGAAAATTCTTTTCTTAGTACTCCTGTACTTCTTCCATTGTCTGATACTGTTATAACTGCTGTTATATCAATTGGTAAATCTTTTAAACTCATTAGTATTCTTGAAGAACCCGTTCCTCCACCTAAAATTACTACTTTTTTCTTTTCCATAATCTTTATCACACTCTCTTTTTTAATTTTAACATTTTATTTAAGTACACACATTTCTTCTGCCTTCTTAGACAAAATGTTGTTTTTTTCATTTTAACATTTTCTACCAGTGACGCACTTATTCTGCTCTCTGAGACAAAATGTTGTTTTTTTTATTTTAACATTTTCTACCAGTGACGCACTTATTCTGCCTTCTTAGACAAAATGTTGTTTTTTTATTTTAACATTTTGTTTAAGTAAACGCACTTATTCTGCCTTCTTAGACAAAATGTTGTTTTTTTCATTTTAACATTTTCTACCAGTGACGCAATTTTTCTGCTTTCTTAGACAAAATGTTAGTTTTTTATTTTTTCTTGCAATTCTCTTAATGTAGTATATTCTTCTATTTCTGGTATTGTTAACTCTTTATCACTGTATTTACCATTTTTTCTTCTGATTCTAATAACTTTAAATGCTTTTCTATTGTATAATCCTTCTAAATCAATAATGCTATCATCTATAAATGTGCTGTTTTCATAATCTATATCACTTAAAGTAAATTTCAGCTCTTCTGCATAGATTATATTGTCAAAATATTTTTCAATGCCAGAATTACATACCTTTTCTTTTTGGAATTCTTTATCTCCCCACGACAGTAAATTTACTTCATCTCCATTGTCTTTAAGAAATTTCAGAAAATCTAAAGTATCATTATATAAATATTTATTTATCCTTTTCATAAGCTCCCTTAGTGGCTTTAATAAGTTTTCTTCTGGAATATTTTGCTCCTTAGAAATCGCTTTAAACAAATTTTCTAAATTTAATAATTTTCCTCCATTGCTTTTAGCAATCTCAGGAGTTGGCTTTAGAAAGCTTTCGTCTAAATTGTTTTGTTTTAATATTTTATATAATTCTTCTCTAAATTTAAATGTGTCAAATAAAGTATAATCAAAATCTATGTAATATTTCATCTAACACTCTTCCTTTCAATTACATATATTCTTCTATTATATCTTTGGAATTTGTTATAATTTTAGCCCCTTGTTTGATTAAATCATTTGTACCTTCTGAATTTTCAGAATTTAAATTTCCAGGAACTACAAAAACGTCTCTGCCTTGTTCTAATGCAAAGTCAACAGTAATTAGTGTTCCACTTTTCTTTTTTGCTTCAACAACTATTATGCCTTTACTTATTCCACTTACTATCCTATTTCTTTCTGGAAAATTATTTTTTTCAGGCTTAGTCCCTAGCGGATATTCTGAAATTATAGCACCATTTTGATTTAAAATTTGTTTTGCTAACATTATATTTTCTTTCGGATATATTATGTCTAATCCATTTCCTACAACAGCAATTGTTTTTCCTTTGGCTAGTAAAGTTCCCTCATGTGCAAACGAATCTATTCCTTTTGCCAGACCGCTTACTATTGTTATATTTTCTTTAGCTACTTCAAACGCTAATTTTTTAGCTGTTTGTTTTCCATATTCGGAGTATTCTCTACATCCAATTATGGATATATTTATTTGTTCATTTAAAATATTTTTGTTACCTAAAATATATAATGCAATTGGGGCATCGTAAATTTGCCTTAGATTTTTTGGATATTCATCATCAAGTATTGATATTATATCAATATTATTCTTTTTCATATAATCTAAGTGCTTATCTACTTCTTGCTTTCTTTTACTATCTAGTATTATTTCTGCCGTTTGCTCTCCTATTGATTTTATTTTTAGTAATTCTTCTCTTGTTGCATTATACATCATTTTTATATCAAAATCAAATTTTTCTAAAATATTTAATTTTCTTTTTGCCCCTAATTCTTTTATTAATGTTGCCCATACCCAATATCTTTTGTCTTGCTCTTTTATGTGTGGTATCTCCTTTCATTTTGCGATTATATTTTTAATTGCTACTTAGTTTTCAATTTTTGATTTTCTGCTGCTTTTATAACATTATTCATAAGCATTGCAATTGTCATTGGTCCAACTCCACCTGGAACCGGAGTTATATAACTTGCTTTATTCTTAATATTTTCAAAATCAACATCTCCTGCAAGTTTTCCATCAATTCTATTTATTCCAACATCTATTACAACTGCATCTTGTTTTACCATGTCTTCTTTTATAAAATTTGGTTTTCCTATTGCAACTATAAGTATATCTGCCTTTTTTGTATATTCCTCAAGATTTTGAGTTCTTGAATGGCATACTGTTACAGTTGCATTTTTGTTTAAACATAATTGGATTAATGGTTTTCCAACTATATTACTTCTTCCTACTATTACTACGTTTTTTCCTTCTAAGTCAATTTTATATTCTTCAAGCATTTTTATAATTCCATGTGGAGTGCATGCTACAAATGTATCTTGTCCTAAAGATAGTTTTCCTACATTTAGGGGATTAAATCCGTCAACATCTTTATCTGGATTTATTGTTCTAAAAGCTTCATTTATGTCTAAGTTTTGTGGAATTGGACTTTGAAGTAATATTCCATGTATGTTTGGATTTTCATTTAAATTTTCTATTAATTTTATTAGTGATTCTTGTGTTGTTGTTTCTTCTTTTAGTATATATTCTTCAAACTCAATTCCTATTTCTTCACATGCTTTATTTTTATTTCTTACATATATTTTTGAAGCACTATCGTCTCCTACAAGTATTACTGCAAGTTTTGGTTTTATTCCTTTTTCTTTTAATTCATCACATTTTATTTTTAATATTTGTCTTATTGATTGTGCTAATTCTTTTCCATTTATTAGTTCTGCCATGCTTTTGTTCCTTTCAAACTTAAATTTATATATATTTTTTTCATTTGTTTGTATAAACTACATTTCAAAATATTATTATGACAAAGAATCTGTATCACTCATCGCAACGCGATATTCTATGTCTTCCATATCTGGAAACATTTCCATAACTCTTTTTAATGTTAGCATTGATGTTTTAGGTTGAGGATTCTTTGAATTATTAGATATAAGTTTTTGAGTGTAGCAATTTTTAGCAGTTTTAAATAAAATATATTTATTTCTTACATAAGTATAATGTATTTCATATCCATTTTGTAAATCTTGCCACATTTTTTCAAATGTATAATCTTCCATGCTTTTTATTTCCTTCCTTGTATATCTATAAGATTTTTTACATACACAAAATCTTTTTTGATTTTATTTTATCATTTCCATAAATTCAGCCTCTGTTAAAATTGCTACTCCTAAATTTTGGGCTTTTGTAAGTTTACTTCCTGCATCTTCTCCTGCTAATACATATGCTGTCTTTTTAGATACTGAGCTTGAAACTTTTCCACCAAAG
>JAFTFU010000081.1 GCA_017458285.1 Clostridia bacterium
AATTATCTAATAGATACAGGAAACGAAATAATACTTGTTGATACTGGGTTACCTTCTGGAACACCAGAAGAAATACCTGATGAAAAAACTGTTATTTATACAGGAAAAGATATATCAAGTTATATGGATGCGTTCAAAGAACTTGGATATAAGCCTGAAGATGTAACAAAAATACTTTTAACTCATAGACACAATGACCATTCTGGAGAGCTTTTATCTTTCCCTAATGCTAAAATATATGTAAATGAAGAAGAATTAGGAGCAGAAGAATTAAAAGGAATTGATAATATAGTACCTGTAAAATTTACAGATGGACCATATTATAATTTCCCAGAGAGTCAAACAATTAGTGATGGTATTCATTATATAAAAGCAAAAGGACATACAAAAGGAAATAGTATTGTAATTGTAGAAAATGATGGATTGTTTTATATGATTCATGGAGATATTACTTATACAGATGAGGCTTTATATGAGAATAAACTTTCTGTAGTATTTGATGATAAAGAAGCAGCAAGAGGAACTTTAAATAGAATTCGTGAATTTATAAGTAATCATCCAACAGTATATCTTTCTACACATACTCCATTAGGATATGAAAATTTAGAAAGTAAGAAGGTTATAGATTTAAATAATCCACCTGAATCAATACCAGTAGAAGAAGTTGTATTTAAAACTGCAACTGGTAAATATGTTTGCTCAATTTGTGGTTATGTATATGATCCAGAAGTGGGAGATCCAGAGGGTGGTATTCCAGCAGGTACAAGATTTGAAGACTTACCAGAAGATTGGCATTGCCCAAGATGTAAACAAGGAAAAGATAAGTTTAATAGAGCGTAAATGGAGATGAAAATATGGATAATAAAAGAGAAAAAGTAGTTGTAAAAACAAGTATAATTAGCATTTTGTCAAATATTGTTTTAGCAGGTTTTAAAGCTGCTGTAGGGTTTCTTGCAAATTCAATTGCAATAGTTTCAGATGCAGTAAATAATTTAAGTGATGCATTATCAAGTATTATAACTATAATTGGTACAAAACTTGCTGGAAAAGCACCTGATAAGAAACACCCTTATGGATATGGTCGAATTGAATATATGACATCTTTAATTGTATCTGCAATTGTATTATATGCAGGTGTTACAGCATTAATAGAATCGATAAAGAAAATTATTCATCCAGAAGATGTAGATTATAGCACAGTAACATTAGTAATTATTATTGTAGGTATTATAGTAAAATTTATTTTAGGATTATATGTTAAGAAAAAGGGGAAAGAAGTTAACTCAGATTCATTAGTGGCAAGTGGTTCAGATGCATTTAATGATGCAATTCTTTCAATTTCTGTTTTAGCTTCTGCAATTATATATTTAATATTTAATATAAGTTTGGAAGCATATGTAGGTGTTCTACTATCAATATTTATTATAAAAGCAGGAATTGAATTAATTAAAGAATCTGTAGATAATATGTTGGGTATAAGAATTGAAAGTGAATTAGCTAAAAACATTAAGAAAGATGTAGTAAAGGAAAATGATGTTAGAGGTGCATTTGATTTAGTTTTAAACAATTATGGACCAGATAAATATTTAGGATCAATTCATATAGAAGTACCAGATACTTTATCTGTAGCAGAAGTAGATAAAATTTCAAGGAATATAACCAAAAACATAATGAATAAATATGGTGTTATTCTTCATACAATTGGTATTTATTCTGTAAATACTAAAGATGAGAAGATAATAGAAATCCAAAAAGATATTCATAACATAGTATTTTCTCATAAAGGAATATTACAAATGCATGGCTTTTATTTAGATGAACAAGATAAAACTATTAGCTTTGATATTATAATTGATTTTAGTATAAAAGACAGAGAAGAAGTTTATAAATCAATTTATGATGAAATACAAGAAAAATATAAAGATTATAAACTAAATATAACATTAGATGTTGATATTAGTGATTAAAGGAGAGATAGAATATGTCAATATATGATTATACAGTTAAAAATAGAAATGGAGAAGATGTTTCTATTTCAGATTATAAAGGAAAAGTTCTAATTATTGTTAATACAGCAACAGGTTGTGGTTTTACTCCACAATATGAAGGATTGGAAAACTTATATAAGAAATATCATAATGATGGTTTAGAAATTTTAGATTTTCCATGTAACCAATTTGGAAATCAAGCACCTGGAACAGATGACGAAATACATCAATTTTGTCAATTTAAATACAATACTTCTTTTGACCAGTTTTCAAAAATAGATGTTAATGGAGAAAATGAAAGTCCATTATATACATATATAAAAGGTCAAAAAACAGAAGATGTAATTGATGGGATGAAAAATAAAATAGCTATGAAAGCAATTGAAAAAATAAGCACAACATCCAAAAATCTAGATGATATTAAGTGGAACTTTACGAAATTTTTAGTGGATAGAGATGGTATTGTTGTAGAAAGATACTCTCCTACTTTTAAACCAGAAGATATGGAAGAAGAAATTAAAAAACTTATTTAATATGTGCGAAAGATTTTGATATTCCGAACAAATAAAATTTGAATTTTATACATTTTACTTTTTAATTAAGTAATGATATATTATATGTGTAAAATATATCAAAGGTAGATAAAAATGTTGGAGACTTTGTTGCCAAATAAAATAACAATTACACATTCGACTCACTTTTATATTTATGTTATAATGTAAAACATAGAAAAGACACTATATTTGTTAATTCAAGGATGACATTGTCAGCATTTTGTCATCCGAATATAAATATTTAATAATACTAATAGTACCAATAGTACTATAAATACTAATAATACTGACTTTTCCTGAACATGTGGTTCGGCAAGAAATATAAGAACTGCTGCGGAAAGAACCAGTAATATCAACGACTTGCGAGGCTTTACAAAATCTCAAAATATGCACAATTCTGCATTTAGATACAAATTAGATACAAGTTGCAAAAACTCAAAAGTATTGATAAATAAGTAAAAATTCATATTTTGAATGATTTTTAAGGAGCAGATATAGAAAATCTGCTTCTTTTGTTATATAATAATTAAGAAAGTAATATATTGTTTAGTTAAATGGAGTATAAAATGAAAAAATGGTTTAAAGAGAATTATCAATCAATTATTATATGGATATTTTTTGAAATTGTTGCAATTGGATTATATATTGGAACAAGGAATTTATTTTATTTATTAAATTTCTCATACATAGGTACATGTATAGCAATAGGTAGTTATTTATATGGCCACAACGTAAAATATGCAAGAAATGTAGTACAATTTGCTGTTGGCTTATACATGCTTATATATCTTGGGATTATTTCAAGAGAGAATATGCAAATTGAAGGATTTTGGTATTATTTATTTTTAGGTGTATTTGAAGCAGCTGTAATACATTATTTAGTCGCTAAAATAATTGGACCTATATTATTTGGTCGAGGATGGTGTGGTTATGCTTGTTGGACTGGGATGATATTGGATTTGCTTCCATATAAAACACCGGAATCTAATAGAAAAAGAATTGGATGGATTAGATATATAACATTTCTATTTTCCTTATCGCTTGTATCTTCTTTATTTATTTTTAAAGTTGATAATTTAGAAAATATAATGTTTTGGTCATTCTTAATAGGAAATATTGTTTACTATGTTTTAGGTATATTGTTAGCTTTTATATTTAAAGATAATAGAGCATTTTGCAAATATATTTGTCCAATTACAATTTTTTTAAAACCTGCTAGCTATTTTTCGCTATTAAGAGTAAAGTGTGATCATGAGAAATGTATTAAATGTAATAAATGTACAAAAAATTGTCCAATGAATGTAGATATGTTAAACGACTCAAGAAAAAGAAAAAATGGAACAGAATGTATACTTTGTTTTAAATGTATTAAGGAATGTCCGAAAAAAGCTTTAAAAATATAAAAACAAATTATAACTATTCATTTGAAGTACATAGATTTTAGATACAAATTTAGATACAAATAACTAGCAAAGCGGAGTCGAGCAGAGTGTAGCTAAGTGAAAAAATGCAGAAAAAAGTGGGATAAAATGCAAAGCCGTGGAGCTAAATGAACGAATTTTAAAAGCCATGTGGAAGTGGTAAGAAATATAAAAATTGCCATGGAAAATAGGAGAAAGTATTTTATATGGGAAGAAAAGGGAATAAATGAAGCAAAAAGATTAATGGAAAAATATAAAATTGAAGTAGAAAATTTAAAGTGAACATATTTAATGTATGTTCATTTTTTCTGGATTTTCTTAGTCACATGTTGGTCACAATTGTTGCAAAATTAGGCAAATTTTCACACAATTTAACACAAACAAAGTGTCAGTTACTTTCCACTTTAAACTTACTCTAACAAAGAACTACACAATTCTACCAAACTCAGCAGTATAGCCACATACACGCTCATAACCCGAAGGTCGTAAGTTCGAGTCTTACCCCCGCAACCAATCTTTAATCACTAGAACCATAACGGTTTTAGCGATTTTTTGTTATTCTAAAAAGGTTTGCAATAACACTAAAATTAAGCATTATTATGTCGATTTGGGAAAAAGTTGGGAAAGATAATCTCTTCAAACTACCTAAATTCTAATAAAAAATCATTTAAATTTTATATATTTTTTTAAAATTATAAAAGGCAATGGGAAAATTCAAAAAATAATCTTCGTCTTACTTCGTTAGATTTCATTTGAAACGCGGTCACATATAAAACATATGCTCCCTTGCCTTTCAAATTCATCTGCCTTGTAATACTTGTTTCTTTTTTGAATTGCCTTTTTTAATTATCGTGAAAACTGTAACGGCTTTTTAGCCTTATGTGAAAATTAGAAAAAAGTTCAAATTAAGACCTTGTTGGTAATAGTAAGTTTTCTAGTGCATATCCAGCTTTTCTGTTATGAGATAGTAGTGGATGCACATAAAAGTCAAGTGTTGTACTTATTTGTGCATGACCTAATCTTGCAGAAATAACTGCTATATCAATATTTTGTGCAACTAGTAAACTTGCATTTGTGTGTCTTAATCCGTGAAAATTAATTACAGGTAAGCCAATTTGAGCAACAAATTTTACAAACCACTTACTGATTGTTGATGGATGCATAGGCTTGCCATCAACTTGTACAAATAACCTATCAGAATCGGCCCAGATCG
>JAFTFU010000082.1 GCA_017458285.1 Clostridia bacterium
ATAAAAATTTTCTGTAGTTTCAATATATTTATGTCCTAAAATGTCTGCAACATCTCTAATTTCAGTACCATTTCTTAAATTAATAGTTGCATAACTTCCTCTTAAATCATAAAACCTACAATTTTCAATACCAAGTTCTTTATGAATTATTTTAAATGGGTAATTCAGTATATTTCTGCCAACATATTTCCCATTAGGTCTTGTAAACACCATATCTGCTTTATTAATTTGAAGAATATTGCCTTTATTTTGTACAATTCTTTTTTCAGTTACTTTTCCATATTTATTTAATACATCCTCAAAATGATATGTGTAATATTCATTTCCAAATACTTTCTTCAAATATTGTTGTTTCTTTTTATAATTAATTAAAGCATTATATAAAGTTATACTCATGTTAATTTGTCTTGTGCCTTGTTTTGTTTTAGTAGTTCCCATATACCATCTTCCTATACCATCATCTGGTTTGTCATATACTGTATGTTTAACATTTATAACTCTATTTGTAAAATCTATATCATCCCATGTTAAACTACAAACCTCTCCTGTTCTCATTCCTGTAAAACAACTTGTAATAAAGGCACAAGTAAAAGTATCATCATCTTTAAATCGTTCTAAAATTAAATTAATTTCATTCTTAATTATATAAATGTTTTTGAAAATCCTTATTATCTTCTATTTTAGGCAATTTCAAGGTTAATGCTGGATTATACCTAATAAATCCATATATATCAGTTGCAATTCTAAAACAATTCTTTAAAACTTTCAAAATACTATTGTAATATGCCTTTTTAAAGCTATATTTATTGCATAATTCAACAACAAAAGAATTTAACTTAACACTTGTTAATGAACTCAATCTATATTTTCCAAGTTCAGGTTTTAAATACTTGTCCATTATTGTTTTATAAGTTCTTCTAGTGTTATATTTCAAATTTACTTCACAATAATTTTCGTACCAATAATCTAAATAATCACTAAAAGAGATTTCTTTTTCTTTAAAAACTAAACCTGTATTTAGATATTCTGTATATGCAATATTTCCTGCTTTAATTGCTTCATCTTTTGTGTCAAACCCAGATTTATTAATAAATTTTCTTTTGCCATCTACTTTAGCCACTTCAAATTTATATTGATAATATTTGCCTCTTTTTTGAATTGTTACATTTCCCATAACCCTTTATATTCCTTTATCTTCATATTCTACTATTTTCCTAACATTATCAATATCTGATAAATCATTACCTTCGTTTTCTTTCAAAAATTCTTCTAAAGCAGATTTGCATATTTTAAAGCTTTTTAGTTTTATAGCTTTGAGTTTACCTTTGTTGATTAATTCATATACATAATTTGGGCTTGAGTGTAGTATTTTAGCAACTTCTTGTGTTGTATAAATCATTTTTTCTTCAATTACATTTGTTTTCATTATCTCTCCATCTCCTTTCCTTTTTCCCTTTCTTTGGCATCAATCTCATCTAAAATTTCTTTTGGAATTTTCTTTATATATTTTTCATATTTTTTAAGTTGATTTTGCATATTTCTTAATTTCATACTAGTTTCAAATTCTTTATCTTCCTTTTCTTCTTTCAGCTTGTTATTTTCCTCTGCAAGTTCCTTATTATCGTATTTTTGATTAATTACCTTTATCTCCAATTCTCTAATATAATCATTATATGAATTTACTTTAGCAGAAAATTTAAGAGCTTTTTGAACAAACTCTGAAAGCAAAGTAACAGCTTCTTCTTTATGCTTTTTCATTCCAATCATATTTATATTTTCAATACTTTTTAATAACTGATTATATAAATAATCCAAGTTATCTGCCATCTTGAATAACCATGTTGGAATATGCTTTCTTTTTGTTTCTTGTGCTGATTTTCCTCTTTCTAATTCATTCCATCTTTCGTGCATACATTCATAAAATTTAGTTTGCCATTCAGAAAGACTTTTTTGATTTCCTAATATGCTTTTAGCAGACAATTTTCCATCTTTATTTATTGGACAAAAAACTAGATGCATGTGTGGAGTTGCTTCATCCATGTGTACTACTGCTGATATTATTCTATCTTCGCCAATTTCTTCTTTCATAAACTTAACTGCTCTCTCAAAATATTCTCTTTGTTCTCCTTTGCTTAATTTATTCATAAATTCAGGAGAAGCTGTTATAAGTGTTTCTACTAACTTGACACTATCTTTTCTTGTTTTACAACCATATTCTTTTATTAGTTCTTTTATTTTTCTCGAATATGTGTATTGTGGTGCCTGTATGATATGATAATTCTCTTTGGATTTATTCATATCTATATCTGGATTACTTTTATATGCTTCTTTTTTTCTTTCATTGTGTCTTTCACATTCAGCAATGGCACCACCTTTGTCTTTCTTAAATCGCAATATTGTGTATGCCATTCTATTTTCTCCTTCCTTAGCTTATTCTTCGTAGCCCACATTTTGATGACGATAGTGACGCTAATTTTATATAGGACTGCTCCATCAAAATGGTGAGAACACTCATATGCTTTTTCGCCTGTTAAATATTATCTTGCCAAAGGCAAATAATATTTAACATTCTCCTTTTGAAAAATTAAAGTAACGATATAATTAGCCACATAATTTTTCAAAATTGCATTTATGAGTGTAACACACTACACTTTTTACAAAAGTTGTGTGCCAGATGTTCCCTCTGGACTCCCTTTCAATGACGATTCTTGTGGTATAGTTTTACCGTCATCATCGTCATTGCCGTCAATATCTTTCTTCAAATTTACTAAACGAGATGTGCTTGTCCTTGATGTCTTAAAACAAATTTTATTATCAAATAAAATTGTTTTACTATACTCGTTTAATAACTTTGTAAGATATTGCGGTGTTATATCTTTTTCGTCTAAAGAAGTTAGAAGTTCTGTTGCTGTGCCTTGCCATTCTCCTTTTTCGTTGACAAAAGATATAACATTATAGATAATCTCTGGAGCATTCTTCATTTCAATATCCTTTTGAAATGATCTTTCTAGTAAATTCCATCTGCATTCTTCAAATCTTAATGTGAAAGTTTGATACTCAACATCTCTACCTGTAACAAATAATGTTGCTACTGAATCATCTCTAGATTTCTTTTCTAGTATAAATGTTGTATCACTACTTCCCATTATTCCTGTTGTTCCAGAAATTCTATTAAATACATCACTATCATCTTGTTTCCTTAGATGGTGTACTAATATAACAGCTATTTTATTCTTATCTGCAAACTGTTTTAATAATGATATATCTGTATAATCATTAGAGTAATTTATATCATTATTTTGCTTTCTAACTTTCTGAAGAGTCTCAATAACTATTAATTTTGTGTTAGGATATTTTTGTAATGTTTGCTCTAATTGACTTATTAATCCATTAGCGATTTTATTTGACTCAATAGATATATGAAAATTAGAGTCAATGTCATCAGTTAGTTTAAACAATCTCTTTTGAAGTCTTTGGTAAGTGTCTTCTAAAGCTAGATATAAAACATCACACTTATTTGTTTTTAAGTTCCATATTTCTTCGCCCTTTGAAACTTTTATACAAATATCTAACATTAGCCAACTCTTCCCTACTTTAGGAGCTCCACAAAATATATGAAGTCCTATTGGTAAAATATCTTCAATTATAAATTCTGCTTCATCTAAAGAAGTATATAATAGATTATCTGCATTTACTATTTTCAAGTCTTCCAAGTGTTCCTCCTTTCTAGCAAGTATGCATTCATTTGTAAGCAACAAAAAAGGCTTCGTTATCATAAACGAAACCTTTTATTTATATCACTATTATTGGCTATATCTATTCTTTTCCCTTTTGGAGCCATAATTGATATGATGTTTCGCTTACTCTTACTGAAAAATTTCTTTGCTAACTTGCATTAAAATTTTTCTAAAAGAGATACCAGATTTCTTACTTATCCACAGGTTACAAATTACTTGCTAAAAGCAAATATTTAATAAGCCTAATAGTGTTATACTTTTAGACATATAAAATATTGTACCTGTAAATTAAATAAGATATCTGTTAGCGCTTACGACATCAATATTACTTCTTTACATTGGTTGGAGAAGATTACTTATCATATGATAAAACCAACACCGAGCCTCCGAGACTAAGGGCTCCATTAAATTCGATCTGGCTTCCGTCTTGAGGGTATTAAAAAGTAATTTTCGTTATTACTTTATTGACTATTTAAAGTCAGTTCTGTTAAATATAATGTAGTTCAGAACCAAAAAAATGTCTCAAAAGGGAAATATCTACTATTTAATTTTTCAGTTGTATCCTTTATCGAATACACCTATTTTATATCATCATTTTTTCATTCTGTCAACTAATTATGATAATTTTGTCAAAAAATAAAAGTAGAGATTTTTAATTTCTCTACTTTATTATGTTTTTAACTTGTTTACAATACCAAAAT
>JAFTFU010000083.1 GCA_017458285.1 Clostridia bacterium
ATAGCCTCTTTCTTTATTTATCTTATATATATTTGTCTTTTGTTCTTTTGCGTGCAAAAAAAGTCAATGTTTATACACTATTATAAGTTTATAGTACGACAAAAAACAGTGTATAGTACGACAAAAAACAGTGTATAGTACGACAAAAAACAGTGTATAGTACGACAAAAATATTTGATGTGTCGTACTATTGTGTTATAATAAAAACATAGAGAAATCTCACGACTAAATGATTTTCTCTATGCCTAATTAAAACACGCAAAGGAGCGTATTTATATGTCAATTATATCTAAAAATAATACTAATCACAAGGTAGTTAAAATGAATGAAATAGAAAAAAGAAAAGTAGTAGAACATAATGATCTTATTTCGTCAGTTGCTAAAATGGATAAAACACCATTGAAAATTTTTGAATTGGCGGTGTCATGTATTGACACAGAAAATCCCCCTAAAGACAATATTATTTATCTTTCAAAAAAAGAACTTTTCAGATTTTTCAAAGTCTCAGACAATGATAAACATAGTAGATTTAAGCATGCAATTGAAGTCATGCAAAAGCAAGCCTATTTTAATATCAGACAGAATAAGGAATTAGGGATTGAATATGAAAGTATTGTGCCTATTCCTACTGTTAAATGGAATAGTTATAATGATGATGTTTTTATTCGTTTCAATCCTGATATTATGCCTTATTTAATCGACCTAAAAAATAATTTTACACAATATGCTTTGTCTGATGTTATGGAGTTGAACAGTAAGTATTCTATTATTCTTTATAAGTGGTTATCTATGAATTTCAATCAATATGAACACTATTCCCATAAAGGCGGGAGAAGAAAAGAGCAATTAGAGGAGTATGCTAATCCATCTATTAAAATATCAGAACTAAGACAATTGACAGATACGGTTAATGAATATAAAAAATTTCCAGATTTTAGAAAAAAAACAATAGATATTCCTATAGAAGAAATCAATAGACACACACATTTCATGGTAACTTATGAGAAAATAAAAAAAGGGAGGTCAATCGATAGCATACAGTTTCACATAGCTAAAAAAGAACAGCCAATAGAATTAAATGGCGAGTACAAGGAAAGAGAACAAGACCCTGCATACTTGCAAGGTAAAGTAAATAAAGAAGTAACTCAACAGGCATTATTTGCTGAAGCAATGCAAAGTCCTTACACTATGGAACTGATTACTAGTACATTACTTTCTCCAGTAGAAATGACAGATATTAATTTAATGGCTAACCTCCAACAAGAAGTTTACCTACTTTATAAAGAGCTAGAGAACATAGTAGGGCTAGAAGGTGTTAGAAAGCACCTAGAATACGTTTCAAACAAGAAATTAGACTATTCTAAACCAAACCTTGTTAAGTACCTAAAAACGGCTGTTATGCGCTATCTTGATAGTGGCGATACAAAGCAACCTGAAGAAGATAAAACAAGGTACCTCAAAACAAAGGGAAACGTTAAAGCTGTCAATGGAAATAAAATACCTGACCATAGATATAAGCCTGCATATGTGAATGAAACGACTCCAGAAGAACAAAAGGAACTAGAGAGAATAAAAAAACAATTTTCAGACTCAATGAAAAAGTAGAAATAGCTCCGTATCACTTTAACACCATTGTTTTAAAGTGATACGGAGCTATACCATTATAGTTCTATAATACTATAATGGTATAGTATTATAGCATTGACAAGTAAAAAGTATTGTAGTATTATAGTTCTATAATACTAAAGGAGAAAAATAGTGAAAAAAAAAGCAACTGTAGTCTCATATGTTATGCAAAAAGGTGGAGTAGCCAAGACTACAACTGGTAAAAATTCAGCAGAAATTTTAGGAAAAGAATATAAAGTGTTGGCAATTGATAATGATCAAAATGCTGATTTCACAGATTCTTTTACAAGTAAGAAATTAATAGAGAAAAGTGGAAGTAAGACATTATATGATGTATATATAAAAGGTGCATCAATAAATGATGTTAAAATCAAAATAACAGATAATATTGACTTAGTACCTTCTAGTATAATGCTGGCAAACGTGGATATTGAATTGTCGTCAAGAATGTCAAGGGAATTCGTATTACGAAAAGCTATTCAAGAAGTAATTTATGACTATGATTATATAATTATTGATTGTTCTCCGACTTTGAGCATGACCACAATCAATGCTTTAGTTGCAAGTGATTACACAGTATATGTGACACAATTGGAATATTTTTCAATGCAGGGTTTAACTCAATTACAAAAAACAGTTGATATGGTTAAGGAAGTGAACACTGAATTGAAAGATATTGGTTTAATTTTGACAATGGCAGATAGTACTAATCATGTCAAAGATGTATTAGATGAATTGGAAAGTACTGGTTATAATATACTAGGCACGATAGATCGCTCAACAATTGTAAGAGATGCAATAATGGCTAAACAAGCCGTGTTTCAATTTGACTCAAATCATAAAACCGCTAAACAATATGAAGAATTTGTAAATAACTTAGTAAAGGAAATTGAGAAAAATAATGGCTAGAAAAACTATAAAACAAATGCGTGAAGAAGAAGAAGAAATTATAAGTCAAGTATCAAAAAAAACGGAAATCGAAAGCAATGATCAAAAAGCATTATTCAAAAATATAGAAATTGAAAAGAATAAAAAAAATGCCACCAAAGAAGAAGTGATAGAGTACTTCCAAAAAAACGCAATTGGAAAACAAGGAAGTTTTTACCTAAATGCTGATTTAATGAAACTCCTAAGAACAAAGTCAGTACAAGATGACTTATCAATTGCTGAAGTGGTAAGGAAATTATTGTTAAAGCATTATTTTACGGAAGAAGAACTTAAAGAGCTGTATTTAAAAAATAATTTTTAGTATTATAATACTAAAGTTGTTTAATACCGTAATATTAAAATACTACAACGGTGTAATATTTTAATATTACAAAAGGGACGGAATTAATACTCTGAAAGAAATGGGATATATCTGTGATTTTGACATGCAAGACAATATTTTGGGCTTGTCAAAGATAACTGTCACGATTTCTTGGGACAAAAAATAAAAGCCTTCATGGCTTTTTTATTTTCTATGAATATTAAATTTGTTTCGGTACCTTTGAAAAGTCCTGCGATTGATACCAGTCTGTCTTTCAACATCTTTTTCAGTCGATCCATCAAGATAGAGTTTAAATGCAAGTTGTAGTCGAGGGTCATTTTCGCTAAACTTTGGTTTACCACCCTTAAATTTTCCATTTTCTTTGGCAAGTACAATTCCCTGCGCTTGCCGTTCTTTAATTCTATTTCGTTCAGACTCAGCCTGATACTTATAAAGCTCGATAACAAGATTGTTGATGAGTCGTCTTAGGTTGTCATCTTCAATGCCGTTCATAGACGGTAAATTTTGTACTTCTAAGGTAGCACCTTTTTGTTGGATTATATTCATAATTTGAGTTAAATCTTTATTATTACGTCCTAGACGATCCAACTCAGCAACCACCACAATATCGCCCTCACGAATATAGTCAAGCATTGCCTGTAATTGCGGTCGTTCGGTAGTAGCACCACTTACTTTGTCTGAAAAGACCTTAGAAACGCTTTCTAAGGCTTGCAGTTGTCTATCAAGATTTTGTTCTTTGCTCGATACACGTGCATACCCTATTTTTGCCATATTTATAAAATTGAACCGAAAGTTATCGATGTTGCTGCTAATCCACGCCCTAGTTCTCTATCAAACTTACCTGCAGTTGAAGCAGACATAT
>JAFTFU010000084.1 GCA_017458285.1 Clostridia bacterium
AAAGGAAATCAGACTTTTTTTTTCGTTTTGAGTTGCTCTAACACACGTCTTTGACTTGAAAATTTTCTACGTACTGTTTGTAGTCCAATTAATCACGGAATAACTTTTTTATTTTATAGTTTTGTCTGGTTTCCTGGAACTAACTAGACTCCATTTTTAAGGACTTTTATTCATTTTTGTAAATACAGTTTCATTTTTTTGCATTAATTTTTTTAGATTTTTATCTCTAATTCTATACAATGTCATTATTGAATTTTTACAATGTATGCTGTCATTGGCTACCGCCAATCTAATTATTACATTAACATTAGTATCTTCTATATGTTTTATAACCATCGCCGTGTTAATATTTTTACTATCTTTTAATATGTAATCAGGTTTTCTTATTATTTCCTCTATTTTATTAAAATACATATCCAAATCTTCCTTATGTCTTTCTAAAATATGTTCTAATCTTTCAGAAGTTAACACTACCTCATCGGTTATTATTTCTGTTGAAATTTCTTTAAATTTATCTATATCTATTTTCCCTATATTAATATTTTCTTCCATTTTTGTTCCTTTCTTAGTTATTATACACTACTTTTATGTTTAATACAATTATATTTTTAAAACTTGTCCAACATAAATTTTATTAATATTTGAAATATTATTCTTTTGGGCTATTGCTTGAGATGTTGTGTTGTATTTTTTAGCAATTGCAGAAAGTGTATCTCCTTTTTTTACTGTGTATGTTCTTCCGACTTCTTTTTTGACTTTTTTTATCTCATTTACTTTTGCTTGTACTTCATCATATAATGAACCTAATGCTTTTTTTCTTTCTTCTCCATCTCCATACTTTCCTGCTATAACTTCATTTGCTAAATCTACAATTGATTTTGTTGTTTGAGTAGTATTTCCTTTTATTTCTGAAATTAGGTCTCTATGCATGTAGTTTGTATCTACGTTTCCGTTTATGCCGTCAATTTTTCCTGTTGAACTATTTTGCCATATATCATATTCGCCCTTGTATTTGTCTGTTCCTGATGTGTATGTTGCTATCCATGTAGTATATCTTTTTTTGATTTCTTCTTTGTTTAAATAATTATCATACCAATTTCTATTTGCATATACTCCTGCCCAATATCCTGCTTTTTCTATTATGGTATTGAACTCTATGCATATTTGTGTTAGTCTTTCTTTTCCTAATGGTGCTATTCTACTATCTTCCATATCTATATAAACTGGTAATTCTAAGGTTTTTCCTTTTAGTTTTTCTACTACAAAGTTTGCTCCTGCTTGTACTTTATCAGTTGTTTTTGCATAGTTATATACATATACTCCTACTGGTATTCCTAATCTTTTACATTCACTGTAGTTTCTCTCAAATTGTTCGTCTACATTATTTGTATCGTTTTGAAATATATTTCCTAATTTTATAATTGCAAATTCTATTTTATCTTTTGCTTTTTCCCAATCTATTTTACTTTGATGTTTTGATACATCTATTCCAAATTTACTCATTTTAAATCCTCCAATCAAAATTAAGAGGAGACTTAATCCCCTCTATTATAATTATTTTTTGTTTTCTAATTCTGTTGTCATTCCACTTAATAGTTTTTCTATTTTTTCTTTCAATTTTTCTGGTGCTGGAATATCACATAAAATCATATTTTTTAATATGCTTGTTGTTTCATATAATATAAACATTATTCCAAATAGTTCACACGAACCGACAATTGAAATATTTATGTATTTTAGTACTTCTTCTGGTACCATGAATAATAGATTTAAGTTTAACATTCTGTCACATATAAATAAAAAGAGCATGCTTCCTATCATGCCTATCTTTCTTAATATTCCATTTATCCCTACTGTGCTATTCCATTTCTTTTCTTTTATGGCTCTTAAAGACCCTAGAAATATATCAAACATTATAACAACAAATACTATTTTTATTATTATGTTGTTGCTCATTCCTTGTATTATATTTATCATTTTTCTAATTTCCTCCCTCTTTATAATAAAAAACACTCATTTTACTTGGTTTCAATGAGGTTTCTACCGTTATTATGTTAGTTCCTTTTTGTGTTGGTATTTCTGGTAATTCAATATTTTCTTTTGTGTATGTATCTGTTAAATAATCATAATATGCTACTTCTTGATTTTCAAAGTCTATATAGTCTGCATTTTCTTCTATTTTGCCTAATGGTTTGTTAAGATATATTTCGTATTCCGTTTCAGTATCATTTGATACTTTTATTGGAATTTTATACAATTGTTCCCCTTCTTTATAGTATTCATCTCCAACTTTCTTCGCATTTGTTAATTCGGTTGTTATTTCTCTTCCTGCTGCAAAATCCCCTGTACCACTATTACCATAAAATTTATTTTCTACTAAATCATATAGGCCTGCTTTTCCTTCTGAATTTTTACATGGTATAAAATCACGAACTATACTATCATTTATATAAATTTTAAAATATTTTAAAGAGGCAGAGGAATAATATGACTTGTCTATTCCAAATAAAAAAATTGCTAGTCCTGAACGAAAATTTCTTTCATTTGTACCATTTTCATCATTTACAGAATACTCGACATATGAATCACTTCCGAAAT
>JAFTFU010000085.1 GCA_017458285.1 Clostridia bacterium
ACATCAAGTAATCCATATACAATAGATATTGCTCCTTTAGCATATTGCAAAATAGTATCGAAACTTATAATGTCTTTAAAATCTTGATTTTTTAAAGAATCTATAACGCTTCTAACTTTCTCGCTTTTTAAAAATGAATCGTCTGGAATTTCTGAATATTTTTGAAGTACCGTATCATAATATCCCTGAAGATTGTTTATTAATTCCGTTATACTTTGTATTACAACTGGTAATATTACATTTACTAATATTATTATAATCAAAATTGCAATTATGTATGAAATTAATATGCTTATACCTCTAGCCTTTTTTCTAATAATTTTTGATTTAGTATTTTTTAAAGCTCTTTCTATTCCTGATGCAGGTATATATAGAATATATGCTAATAATAAACCTACTAAAAATGGAGATACTATTCCTAAGAATTTTTTAGCCGCCTCTGCTAAAACTCCAAAATTATCAAGTATTTTATATACTAATATAACGCATACCCCTAAAACGAACCAATACATCCATTTCGAAAAATTTTTCTTTACTTCATTCATGTTTTTACACTCCTTTTGTTAAAGCTTTTTTCAATTTTAACAATTTGTTTTTATATGAGCATCAATCCCTAAAAATCAACAGTATATATTAAGCTTTCTCCCTTTAAAACTCTTTAAAATTAAATATTTAAATCAAGTTCAACTGGGCAATGATCACTTCCTAAAACATCCTGATGAATTTTTGCATCATCTATATTTTCTTTGATGTCTTCAGATACTAAAAAATAGTCAATTCTCCATCCAATATTTTTTTCTCTAGCTCGTCCCATATATGACCACCAGCTGTATTCATCTTCTTTGTCTGGATATTTACTTCTAAAAGTATCTATGAAACCAGCTTCTAATAATTCTGTCATTTTATTTCTTTCTTCATCTGTAAATCCTGCATTGTTATGATTTGTTTTTGGATTTTTTAAATCAATCTCTTTATGTGCTACATTTAAATCTCCGCACATAACAACAGGTTTAGTTTTATTAAGCTTAAGTAAGTATTTTCTTATCTCGTCTTCCCATACTTGTCTATAATCAAGTCTTTCTAATCCTCTTTTTGAATTTGGTGTGTATATATTTACCAAAAAGATTTTTTCAAATTCTAATGTTATTACACGTCCCTCTTTGTCATGTTCTTCAATTCCTATACCATATACAACATTTATTGGTTCTTGCTTCGTAAATATTGCAGTACCTGAATATCCTTTCTTTTCTGCTGAATTCCAAAAACTCGTGTATCCTTCGAATTCTAGCTCTATTTGTTCTTTTTGACATTTTGTTTCTTGCACACAAAATATATCTGCATTTATTTGATTAAAAAAATCTTTAAATCCTTTATTCACACATGCTCTTATTCCATTTACATTCCATGATATTAACTTCATTTTCTATTCCTTTCAAAGTTCAAACTTTTTATAAAAGCAAACTAACAAATTCATACATTAGACTTTGCAAGTTTGCTCTTTAACTTTATATTTGTTACCGTTTGATTTATCTATCTAAATTCTATATTAGTGATACTCCTCCAAAAACAATAACTATTATTTACTATTTACAATTTGTGACATTCTTCCATAAACTAAATCTACCCATGTGCTTGACGCTGGACAGAATTTTGTTTTTACTGCAGATAATGTCTTTCCATAATAAAATTTACCACCAGGTGTTAAATAATTATTATGTAATTTTTGTGCTGCTTTTTCTAACCCTTCTTGAACTGAGCTAAATTGTAGTAATTTTCCGTCACTCATTAAACTTATGTAATTATATGTTCTTCTATGATTTGATGCTATTTCCCAGCCCGATTCTGCTGAGATTAATCCGCAGAAAAATATTTCGTTTATTTGATATTTTTGACACACGTCATATATATAATCACTATTGTTGTAGAAAAATTTACTTTTGTCTTGTTTAACTCTTGATAATAAGATTTTAAAATCTTCTTTTGATAGTCCTGTTCTTTGTGTTAAATCCATATTTTTTGATATTGTTACACTGCTAATTGTTTTATATTGTGCTTTTTTATTTACAGATATATCAGTTTGTTCTGAGTTTCCTATAATTTCATTTGCTTTTTCTCTACTTGTTGTTGAAGTTCTGGCTGTTACTGTTGCAGTTACAGTTCTGTTTAGCTCTTGTTGTTCATTTTCTTGTAAAGCTTCAGATGCAACTTCTATTGTTTGTTCTTCACTTTGTTGCTCTTCTTCTATTTTATCCTTATTTACGCTTTGGCCGCCTTCTACACTTTCTATTTGATTTGCATCTTCAAGTTGACTTTCAACCTCAGTTTGCTCCGCAACTTTGATATCATTTTCTTGTGCTTTCACTGTAGTTTCAATTTGTTTTGAAATTTTTGTTACTAGTCCTTTATTGTTTACTAGTATTGCTGCTATTATCATCATTCCTAAGATTATATACGCTATTCCTTTTAATGTTATTTTCATTGCTTTATTGGATTGTGTTTCCATTTCTATTTTCATACCCTTCTTTTACTTCGAATTTATATATCTTTTGTAATGACTTCTCTATTTTACCATTTTTTCTCATTAATGTCAAATTTCATATAAAAGTGTGCCTTGCTATATTTTAATTTTCAATTTTTATCATTTTGTGTCAATTTATCCGCGAGTAGCTATTATTTACAAAAATGTGTATTTTTAGAATTGAACAAGATTTCTTGTTTTATAGATCACTGTAATCATTGTCTATTATTACAGAATACTCATATCCTGGATATTTATCTTTCATTTCTTTAATTACGCTATCTCTAATATCTTTTGGTTTCTTTTCATTAAAATCAATAATCAAATCAAACATAATATTGTTAAATCTTGTATCAACATAAAATCCGTGTAATTGAAGAATACTATTGTATTTTTTTATAACTTCATCTAAATCCTGTTTAACTTTTGCAAATTTTTCATCACTTGTATTACATGCATAAATTCCAATTGTTAGAATAATACCATGTTCTATAAACACTTTAGATTCAATGGTTTTAGTAAGTACATGTATATCTTTTGCAGTCATTTCGTCTGCCACCTGAATATGTACAGAACCAATCATTTCGTCTGGTCCATAATTGTGTAAAATTAAATCATATGTACCTTGTACTTCTTCAAATGAGTTTATTGTTTCTTTTATCTTTTTAGTTATTTCTGAGTCTGTTCTTGTTCCTATCATGTTGTCTATCGTTTCTTTTAAAATTTCGACACTTGATTTTACAATTATTATTGCAATTGCAATGCCTAAAATTCCTTCTAAATTTATATTCCAAATTATACTTATTATAGCTGCAATTAATGTTGAAAGCGATAGTATAGAATCAAACAGTGCGTCTGTTCCTGATGCAACTAAGCTTTGAGAATTTATTTTCTTTCCCGTCTTTTTTACATACATTCCAAAAACATATTTTACAACAACTGCTACTGCAATTATAACAAGAGATGCTACTGTATAATTTGTTTCTTCTGGATTTATAATTTTTTGAACAGATTCTTTAAATGCTGTTAAACCTGCAAGCAAAACGATAACACCTATAATCATAGAAGAAAAATATTCAATTCTTCCATGTCCAAATGGGTGCTTTTTATCAGGCATTTTACCCGCTAATTTTACACCTATTATTGTTATTATTGAAGATAATGCGTCACTTAAATTGTTTAATGCATCTAATACAATCATTACTGAATTTGCAATAATACCTACTATTGCTTTGAAAGTTACAAGTATCAAATTTACAACTATTCCTTTAATGCTTGTTTTTACTATTATTTTTTCTCTTTCCATATCCTTCTTACCTTTTTAATTTATTGTTAAAAATAGATTTTCTTGATTAGAAAATCTATTTTTGATTGATTACGCAAATTATACCTGTCGTTGCAAAATCAAAATTTTTGCCAGCAGTTTGTTTTTTTGTTAATTTATGCTTTCTAGTATTTTTTGTTTTTCTGCCACTCCTACAAATGTTTTTGCAACTTCTCCATTTATAAATACTATGATTGTTGGAATACTCATTATTCCAAATTGTTCTAGCAAGTTCATGTTTTCATCTGAATTAACTTTACAAACTTTTACATTTTCCCCAAGTTCTTCAGCTATTTCATCAATTATTGGAGACATTATTTGGCATGGCCCACACCAATCAGCATAAAAATCTACTATTACTTTTTTTTCTGATTTTAAAACTTCATTTTCAAAATTTTCTTCATTTATTTTTATTACACTCATTTTATTCATTCCTTTCTATTGGCATTACACAGAATGTCCAATTGATTTTTTGTATTTTATCATTTTTCATATTGGTTTGTCTACATCTTTTTGATGTTTTTTTATTATTTAGCACCTAAACTGTAACCTTGTAGCTCTATATCTTTTTTGCATAAGCTGTTGCACTAAGTCCTGCTTTTGCGCCCTCATAAACTGCTTTACAGACTTGTAAAAGACCTCCTGTCGCGTTGCCACATGAATACAATCCTTCTATATTTGTTTGCATGTTTTCATCAACCACTATGTTGTCATTTTGAAGCATCACTCCCATTTTTTTAGCGAAGTCGCTTCCTCCTGCTTCTCCTATTGCAATAAATATTCCATCTATATCAATTTTAGAATTATCTTCAAACTCTATTTGTTTAACTTTACTTTCTCCATGAACTTCTTTGATTTTCTTTGTGATTGTTTCATATTCTTTATTGTTTTCTAGTAAGTTACCATTTGTTAATATTATAACATTGCTTGCAATTTTTTTTAAGTGTTCGGCTTCGCTTAATGCAAATTTTCCAGCTCCAATTACTGCAACATTTTTATTTCTGTAAAAAAATCCATCACAAATTGCGCAATAACTGATACCTTTCCCTTCAAATTCTGTAATCCCTTTAATATTAGGTCTTAACTTTTTGTTTCCTGTTGAGATAATTGCAGTTTTAGATAAATATTCTCCATTTACAGTTTTTATAGTAAAATTTTTATCTGTTTTTTGAATGGTTATTACTTCTTCATTTTTCACTTCAATTCCAATATTTTCAGCTTGTTTTATTCCTTCTTGATATAAGTCTTTTCCGCTTATTCCTTCTGCAAATCCATAATAGTTATCAATTTTAGTTGCTTTTTCTAAGTTTGATTCTCCATAATATAAAATTAGTACATTCATACCTGCTCTTTTTGTATATAGTCCCGCTGATATCCCTGCTGGTCCTGCTCCAATAATTATTATATCGTACATTTTTTGTTTCCTCTCTTATTAGATATATTTTCCCAATTATTGCTTTTTTATAACATTAAAGTAATTCTATTACCCTTTTTTCAATTTTATCTGGAGTAACTGTTGTTTTAAATCTTTGGGCTACTAACGACTATAAATTTGTAATGAGCATATTTGCCATATACAAAATATAAATAGTTAAAAATATTATGCCATCTTCTCTAGACATTTCGTCTTTTGGGCCAATAAACGGAAACAATGCAAATAAAATCGTACCTACAATTAAAACTATAAAATCCCAATTATATGATGCAGAATATATAATCGGCTGAATTACTGCTGAAGTTCCTATAATTAGCAATATGTTAAATATTACTGAACCTATTATATTTCCAATTGCCATATCTACTTCGCCTTTTTTCGTTGCTGTTACAGATGTTATTAATTCTGGCAAGCTTGTACTAATTGCTACTATGGTTAAACTGATAATTTTTTCGCTTATTCCAATCATTTGAGCTATTTTTGATGCACTATCTACAACAAAATCTCCTCCAAATTTCAATGCTACAATTCCAATTACAACTTTTATTATGGCTATAAATATATTGTCATTTTTATTTTCCTTCGCTGGTTCTTCGTTATCAAAATCATTTCCTTTTTTCGCCATAATTGCATTATATATAATAAACAATCCGCATAATATCAATAAAACTGTACCTTCTAGTTTTGTTATAGTGTTATTGTTTTGATTTATACAGAAAAATAGGAATAATAGTGTTACAATTATTGTGATTGGATTTTCTATTAGCTTTGTTTCTTTTTTGAATTTTAATGGTTTTATTATTGAACATATTCCTAAAATCAAGAATAAATTTGCTATATTACTTCCTACTATATTTCCTATTGCAATGTCAGAATGTCCTTCTAATGCAGATGTCGCACTTACCATCAATTCTGGCATTGATGTTCCAATTGCTACTATTGTTAGACCTATTACAATTGTTGGTATTTTAAATTTTCTTGCAATTTTACTTGCTCCGTCTACTAATATGTCTGCACCTTTTATTAGTAATGCAAATCCTAAGATTAAAAATAGTATGTTTAATATCATAATTTTCCTCCTCATATTTTATACCACATTTATTTTATAAAGTCAATTTGCCGATTTTTCAAATTTTTATAGCCATAAAGTAAAAGAGCTCTTATGTGAACTCTTTTACTTTATAAATTATCATTATGTTCTTTTAAATATTTTTCAACAAGCTGTATTAATTCTCTCGCTGTATCAATTTGTAACTTTGTTTCTTCATCTGTTGGCATAAATTCGTCATCATAATCACTATCTTCTCTAATCTTACTTGCTTCACTTATTTTTCTACTGATAGTCCTTGGAAATATCTCTGTTTTAATGTAATATTGATTAAAATGCGCTAATACATCTTTATGTCTTTTAAAGTCAACTCTTTCTAATGCCAACGCTACTCTTATAGCATGGAATATAGCATAATACGCTCTGTTATTGGCATTTAAATACCTTCGTGCTTTATAGCTAAATTCTGCATCTGATAAATCTTGTTTTGCTCTTTCTAATCTATAATTTGCAAAGCTACTAATTGTAATTTCTTCATCCATGAACAACAACTCCTTCTTTTTGAACATTGTTATAGAATGGGATAACATTTATCCTTTTATTATATTTGTCTATATTCTTCAATAGTGGTGAAATTATAACATCATTTTCTATTTCTAAATCGCAAGCTAAACTTCTTATTTTTTTTCTGTATTCAATAATTTCATCTTCATTAAAATCTGTTAAGATCATTATATCAATATCTGAATTTTTATTATAGTCACCTCTTGCATATGAACCATATAAAATTATTTTTTTTAATCTATCTCCCAATAACTCGGTGGTTTCTAGTATGAATTTTTGTATAATCTGGTTAATATTTGTGGGCATAAAATCGCCTCCTTATATTATATTTCAAATTATATTTTGACATTTATATAATAACACAATTTATTTGAATTATCAATACTTAAATCACATTTCAATTTTTAAGGAATATTATATTAATATATTTTAAATAAAAAGGGGGAAATATGTTTTCAAATATTTTTAAAGTTGCTAAAGCTCATATAAAGGGAGGAAAAGAGTTTCCTAAAATAAATGGCATTGTAACTTTTAAAGAAGTAAAAAATGGCATTTTGTTAACTGCCAGAATAAATGGTTTGCCAAAATCAGAAAATCATTGCAATGGTAGATTTTTTGGTTTTCACATTCATGAACGGAACTTCTTGTACAGGAAATGCAACAGATGAATTTGCTGACAGTAAAATGCATCTAAATCCTACGAATTGTCCTCATCCTTTTCATATTGGTGATTTGCCACCACTAATTGAAAATGATGGCTATGCTTATATGAATGTTTTACTAAATAAATTTAATTTAAATGATATTATTGGCAGAGTTTTAATTATTCACGATATGCCAGATAATTTTACTACTCAGCCTAGCCGGTAATTCTGGTAAAAAAATCGCCTGTGGCAAAATAGTAAAAGAGTTCGTATAGTGAACTCTTTTATTTTGTTTGAATATTATCATTTATATATTTTCTTCCTAGTTCTTCAATTTTTTCAAGAAATTCTTTACAATATTCTATATATTCACTTAATGTACTACTCCATCTAAATCCGCTCTTATTCCAGCAACTCTTTTTATATATCCATGTGTCTTAATGCATTAATTATATCGTATATAAACGAAATATGCAATATGCAAACATTATTTTTTGCTCTTTAATATGCACACACCTATGCATTATTTTTAGCAATGTAGTATAATAATTTCTCATTGTATTACTTAGTGCCAACTTTCTATTATATACTCAGTAATTTTTATACATCTACATAAACAAAGCTTCCTTCATAGACAGTAATTCCTGCTTTTGGAGTTTGCTGGGTAACAACTGTGTTTTGTTTATCTAATCCTTCTGTTTCATTATTTATATACATTTCTAATTTGCATTCTTTAAGTATTTTTTCCGCCTCTTGCACTGTTAGACCTGTTATTTCTGGAACTGTTATTTCGTTTTTCAATTCAACTTCATCTGGATTTCCTTGATTAACCTCAAGATATGGTAATACTTCTGATAAAATTTGCCCTCCTAAAGGTGCTGCAACACCACCTCCTTGTTTCCTTTTGTCGCTACAATTTTAAGTTAGATGTATAAAACGAAATAAATTATGCAATTGCAAAGAGACTATATTACTTGCCCTATTTTTTCAAGGATACTTGTTTTATTTTCTTTATTTATATATTCAAGAATTTTATCGAGTTCATTCATAAATTTAAAATGAATTTTAATTTTCTTATTCTCATATACCTCTATATTATCAATTAATTCAGTTGTAATATTTCTGTCTAGTTCGAATATGTTTTTATATTTCTTAAAGTTTTCTATCCATTGGCTATTTCCTTCAATAATCTCTTCTTGTTTTTCTTTTTGTTTATCCAAATTTAAAATAATATCTTTTAATTTTTCAATATCTTGTTCGTATTTTTGCTTGTATTCTAAGTATTCTTCTCTTGTTATATCTTCATTTTTCCAGTCCTCATATAAACATCTTTTTAAATTGTTTAGCCTTTCTATTTCCTTTTCTTTGGCCTGTTTGATACTATCCATATTTGCATTTGGCAATTGTTTTATTTTAGATTTATTAATCTGATCTAATATGTTTTCAGTATCAATCAATAATTCAATATGTAACTTTATTGCCTCCAGCACACTATTTTCTAATTCTTCTATTTTTAAAGTATGTTTTGTGCATAACTTATTAGATTTTTTTCTATACGTGCCACAAATATAATATTCATATACTGTACCACTTTTATTTTTACAAATTTTTTTATGCATAGCTCGACCACAGTCTGCACATTTTAAGATTCCCGCCCACATACTTAAATAGCCAGTATCTTGCACTCTAGTATCAACTTGTCTTAAACCTTGAGCCTTATTAAATAGCTCCTTTTCTATAATAGGTTCATGCATATTTTCTACAGTTACCCATTCATCTTCTGGAACTTGTTCAACTTTGTGTATTTTATAACTTTTTACTTTCCTTTTGCCTTGTGTTACATTTCCAATATAAACATCATTTTTTAATATATTTCTAACTGTAGATGGACACCATGAATAATCATCTTCTTTCATTTCTGAATTATTGTAATTTTGATTTAATTTTTTTCTCTTGTGACCTGTTGGATTTAAAACTCCCATATCATTTAATCTATGACATATTGCCAAATTTCCAAGCCCCTCATTTACTTTCCATTCAAAGATTTTTCTTACAATTTCGGCTGATTCTTCGTCTATAATTAACTTATGCTTATCGTTTTCATCTTTTACATATCCATAAGATGGAAAAGCACCTATAAACTCACCTTTCTTCTTTCTACTATTTAGTGCCGACTTAATTTTTGTTGATGTATCTCTTGCATATTCATCATTCATCAGATTTTTAAATGGTACTAACATTGTATTTACACTAGATGGATCTTTATAGCTATCAATTCTGTCATTAATTGATATGAACCTTATATTAAATAACGGAAAAACTTTTTCTATATAATTTCCTGCTTCATAGTGATTTCTTCCAAGTCTAGATAAGTCTTTTATTATAATACAATTAATATTCTTATCTTTCATATCTTCCATCATTCTTTGAAACCCAGGTCTATCAAAATCTGTTCCAGAAAATCCATCATCAACATAAGTATCGAAAACTGCTAAGTCATCGTTCTCTTCAACAAATTCATTTATTAATGTTTTTTGGCTCGTAACACTATTACTTTCTTGTTTTCCTTCTCCATTATCACTGTCTTCTTGCGAAAGCCTTATATATATTGCAACTTGCCATATTTTGTTTTCATTTAAATTTTCTGAATAGTACTTTGATTTTCTTCCAGCCACTATAATTTTGCCTCCTTTTCAAACAAATGATAAACTTTAATTTTTTACTATAACGTGTTTAAATTGATATTAGTCCCTTTAAATTTTTTGCTTTAAAATATTTAACATACATTCATTAAAACTTTTATTGGTTTTAGAATACGCTATCTCTACAGTCATATTTCCTACTTTTAACTCATATATATCATTTGATTTTGATAAATTCTCTATTGTTTTGCTTTGCTTTTCCAATACGGTTTCTCCTTCTTAATGAATTTTTATGTTTAAGTTTATTCTTTTCAAACAATATTTATTACAAATATGTCCTTCTAGTAAATAAGCGTACTATATGAATTAAAAATCAGAATTTAAGTAAAAAAATAGAAATTAGTTTTATACTAATTTCTATTTGATAATGCGTAAAAACATTATTTTACCTATTTTCTATTATATTATTCAATACTCTTTAAAGAGTCAATCATGTCGATGTTTTTGATTTTTTTCTTCATCATCCAGTTAGTAATTAAAGTGAAGCAAATAGTAATGATGATGGATAATCCTAAGTTGATATAATTAATGTCTTTCACTAGGAAAATAGTTTCTACTTCTGCTGCTTGAATAACAACACCTAGAATTGCCATTCCTAATACAAGCCCTAACAGAGTTCCTAAAATTGTTAAAACAATATTTTCTCTAAACACATAACTTTCTAATTCTTTTTCATAAAATCCTAATAATTTAATAGTAGAAAGTTCTCTTCTTCGTTCTTCAATGTTAATATTGTTCAAGTTAATTAAAACCGTAAATGATAATAAGCTAGCACATCCTAAAAATAAAATAACTATAATCATTAAACTTGCTAAACTTGTTTTAAATTCCTTTTCTAAGTTTTTATTCCATACTGTGCTGGCAATCTTATCATTTTCTTTTAAATGCTCTGATAGTTCTGTTTCCTCTTTTTCTGATGGAATTTCCGCTGTGTTCACAAATATTTCGTTATACTTCATTTCTGTCCCATAAATTCGTTCATACACTTTTGGTGTAAAATATAGGTAGTTGTATAAATAGTTTTCTGTAATTCCAATAACTTTCACTGTTGCCTTTGTATCTTCATCAATAACATCAATTTTTTCTCCTACAGTCACATCTAAGATATTTGCTAGCTTTTCTGTAAGAACTACACCTTCATCATTCAACTCAATTTTTTCTTGACCTTTTCTATTTTTTAACTTTATATAGTTATCTACTTGACTTTCAGAAATAGCAATGTAGAAGACATCTTTGGTATGATCTTTTGCCTCGACAGTCAACGACTGTTGTTTGACAGGAGCTGTTTCTTGAATATACTTTTGTTGTTTTATCTCTTTTTCAATTGCTTCTATTTCTGATTGATTTAACTCTTCTTTTAAGTACGCTTCCATTGAAACAATTCTAATATCTTGGAATTGCTTATCTCCAATGCTATTTACAGCGCTTTGTAATCCCAAGCCTGCATAAATCAAGGCTGTACATCCAGCTATTCCTATCAATGTCATCAATAATCTTTTTTTATAACGAAAAATATTTCTAAAACATATTTTAAATAAAAAGTCCAATCGATTCCAAAAAAATGGTACTTTTTCTAATAAAATATTTTTTCCTGTAGTCCCCATTTTTGGTCTCATCAGTTCAGCTGTATTTTCTTTCAGTGCCTTTCGTGTTACAATCCACGCAAACAATACTGTTGACAATAATGAAATTCCTAACGAAATGAGAATATACAATAAATTAAATTTAGTACTTAATTCTGGTAAATCATATAAACTACTGTAAGAAACAAATAGAATTTCTACAATTATCAAGCTTCCTACCAAAGTACCCAATATTGTTCCTAATATTCCTGCTAATAGAGCATATCTAATATATCTTCCAATAATTGTATTTTGATGATATCCCAATGCTTTTAATGTTCCTATATTTTTTCTATCTTCTTCAATCATTCTAGTAATCGTAGTAATGGTTACTAATGCGGCAATGACAAAGAACATTACTGGAAATATTTTTCCCATTATAGCAATTTTCTCTAAGTCATCTTCTAATGCCTTAAATCCGCTGTTTTTGTATAACGGCGTGGTTTCTGCCATCAATTTAAATTGATTTAATTCATTCTTTTCTCTGTTTAGTTCTTCTTTTGCATTCTTAATTTTTTCTTCTAGATTTTGAGATGTTAAGTTTTGGAGAGCTGTTTCTACCGCTTTTTTTGCTTGTGCTATTTTATTGGACTGTGTCACAAGTTCTCCATTCCCTATATTTCCCATTAGATCTTGCATAGCTTGAAATGAAGAATATAATTCTACTTGTAAAGTATTAATTTGTTCATTTTTTTCTTGAATCGATTTTTGTGTTGTTTCTAACTGTTGTTTTTGGCTTTCGTATTCTTCATTAACTGTTTGATATTCTCTATTTTTTTGATTATATTCATAATATAATTTATAATTTTCTTGGCTTAAATTTACAAATTTAACTGCTTCATCATCTAATGAATAAATTTCATATAAATTTTTTTCTATATTATTTTCGATGCTCTCTAATTCATTTTTCAACTGAATCGTTTTAGGTCTTAATTCATCACACTTGTTTTCTAAACTTATTTTTTGTTCTTCTAATTCATTTAAATTAGTATATGCATTAGCAATATTTTGCTCTTTTTCATAAAATCTGTCATACAAATTGTCTGATTGATAATATTGGGCAATATAGTATGTAACATTTGACATTGCTTGGTTAATTTGTAATTGTGCGTTTTGAATTTCAGCATATTTATTTTTCACATACTCTTCCGCATTTTGTATTTGTTCTTCTGCAGTTTGAATAGCCTCGACATTTTCATTATAAATTTTATCATATTTTTCTTTTGCAATTTCTTGATTTGTTTTATTAATTTCTTCAAAAATATCATCGTTTTTTTCTTGATATTCTTTTGAAAACTTCAAAATATTCTCATCAATATTCCCCTTAAGATATACTGTCGTATAATCTTGTAATTTAAAAGCTTCTTCTTTTACGAACATATAACTATGTATCTCTCCTGTTGAAAGAGTGGTATTACCATAAAATTTGGATAAATACGTAGGATTTTTAACAACTCCTACAATTTCGAACTCTGTATAATTAAGAGAGTCTTCAATATTGGTATCATCTTTACGATATACCTTGATGGTTTGTCCTACATCATATTCATACATGTCTTTTAATCTACTACAAATGAAACATTCATGATCATTTTCAATATTTCGTCCTTCTATAATGTAGCTTTCATTCATCTTAGAATCAGCATTCATAGATGCGAGTCTTACAACAATATCTTTTTCCCCAAAACTAGCAAGAGCATCATAAGAATAAATTCCCTGTGCCTCTATTATATTGCTATTTTGTTGCAGCTTTTCAATATCTTCTTGCTTATATCCCATGTTCGAAACTAATGAAAAATCATAAATGTGCTCGTCTTTCATGTATTTTTCTGCAGTCTGCTCCATTGCTGGCGATACGGAGTTCATTGCAATAAAGAAAGCTGTTCCTAACATAATAATAAGAACAATAGAAATAAATCTTCCTAAATTGTTTTTGAACATTTTATTACAATCTTTCGAATATGCACTTTTCATTTACCATTCTACCTCATCGATTAATATTGGATTTTCATTCTTTCTATTTTCTTCAATTTTCCCACTTTTCATAGTAATAACCCTATCTGCCATTGGAGAAATTGCCTGATTGTGTGTAATAATTAGTACTGTCATGTTATTTTGTCTTGCTGTATCTTGTAGTAATTTAAGTACTTCTTTTCCAGTTTTATAGTCTAATGCTCCTGTTGGCTCATCACATAATAATAGTTTTGGGTTTTTGGCTATAGCTCTTGCAATAGCTACCCTTTGTTGTTCTCCTCCTGATAGTTGAGCAGGAAAATTTTTCATTCTATGACCTAATCCTACTTGTTCCAACACTCTTTCTGGCGACAAGCTATCAAAACAAATTTGAGTTGCTAATTCTACGTTTTCCAAAGCATTTAAATTTTGTACTAAATTGTAAAATTGAAATACAAATCCAATATCATGTCTTCTATATTCTGTTAATTGCTTTTCATTGTAATGCGAAATATCTTTTCCACCTACAACAATTTTGCCATAGGTAAGAGTATCCATTCCTCCAATAAGGTTAAGTAATGTTGTTTTTCCAGCTCCACTAGCACCAACAATAACAACCACTTCGCCCTTTTCAATTTCAAAAGAAATATCGTCAACTGCTGTTACTTCTACATCTCCTGTATGATATTTTTTCACTAATCCTGTTACTTCTATAAAGCTCATCGATTTACTCCTCTTTTATCTTATTGGCATAAAAAATACAAAAGCAAAGGATAATAAAAATATTCCTCTTACTTCATATTTTTATTATCCTTTGTAATAATTGTGTTTATTTTATCACGAAATGACATATTTTGCAATATTATTTAAATAATTCTCTAATATATTGATCAAAACTGTTTATATCAAAACAATACAATTTTTCTCCACTAGATAAAACTTCTAAAAATTTTGCGCCAAATTTTTCATAGTAATTTTCTAAATCAGTCTTTAAATATAGTTTGCTAATATTTCTTTTTCTAGCTTCAGCTAAAATAGCATTATTAAGTATTTTCGAATAACCTCTTCCTCTATATTTTTCTTTTACATACATTGTTGCATACCAAGGTGTTAAATCTGTTCTTTCTTCTCCATCTTTTGGAAAAATAGAAATAAATCCAATCAAATTGTCATTCTCTAATAAAATTAGCTTACAATACATTGGATTATTAAAATTCGCTTTTATTTTCAAAATCTTCTTTTTTACTTTTAGTTCGAATTCTTCTTTTGATAAATCTTTTTGCCCCCATTCTTTTTGTGTAAGAATTGCAACTTCTTCTATATATTTGAGCTTGTCTCTTAGATTATATATCTTTAACATATCTCATTCTCCTAAAGGATTGATTTTTACAAATTATACCATATTTTTCTTTCCGTGTATATATCAAATTTATTTTTACACACATTTTTAGAGCGATTAAAAATCGCTCCTGTTATTAATTTAATATTTTATGCAATTATTGATTTATAGATAGTTTCACTGTGTGTTGTTAAAATAAACCACGCACCTCCTTGGTGTCCTCCCTCACCAGTAGGATTATACAAAGTAATAAGCATAACAAGTACAGGGTCATCAACTGGAGCAACGGCACAAAAAGAAGTTACATATTTGCCAGTATTTACGCCATCTTCAGAAGTACCAGTTTTACCTCCAATTCTATAGCCTGCAACTCTAGCATTTTTTCCGGTTCCTTCACTAACAACGCTTTCCATCATAGATAAAACTTGCTCTGCATTTTCTTTAGAAATAACTTGATTTCCATATTTGGGTGCAATTTCATTTACTTCTCCTGTTGATCCATCAATGGTTGCCCTTACAATTCGTGGAGATATATAAGTCCCACCATTTGCAACAGTTGAAATTGCAGTAATCATTTGAAGAGGAGTAATTTCAAATCTTTGCCCAAAGCTTATTGTTGCAAGTTCAACAGGTCCACATTTCTCCTGTTTTACAAATATACCTTTGGCTTCTCCTGGAAGTTCTATTCCTGTTTTAGAGAAAAATCCAAAGTTTTCTAAATATTCATAATATTTTTCCACTCCAATTTTTTGTCCTAAGCCTATAAATACAGGGTTGCATGAATTCATTAGTGCCTGCCTCAAGCTTTGCGAACCATGTGGTCTATAATATCTCCAACATTTTATTCTTGCCCCTGCGATTTGTATAGATCCAGAACAATTAAATTGACCTGGCGTATCTGCATCAGCAATTCCTTCTTGCAAAGCAGCAGATGCAGTTATTACCTTAAATACAGACCCAGGCTCATATGTATCAGAAATTGCTTTATTTCTCCACATTGCTTGTAGAGCCTCAGATTTTTGTTTTTGCTCTAATGTGTCCCAATTTGCCTTTAATTCTTCATTATTTATTGTATACGGCTCATTTAAATCATATCCAGGATATGTTGCCATGGCTACTATATCTCCTGTTTTTGGGTTCATTATCACAATGCTTCCGCCATCTGTGCAAACATTATCTATGCATGCTTCTTCTAAGTATTTTTCTACTATTGATTGAATAGTCATATCTATTGAGAGTAAAATACTGTCTCCGTCTTTTGCTGCAACATAGTTTTCTCCTTCTTCTCCTAAAGCCGCTCCTTTTGCATCTGTTTTTACTTCTATTTTTCCATTGCTTCCTTTTAATATCTCATCATATTTTGCCTCTACTCCATCTAGTCCTTGATTATCACTTCCACAAAAACCTATTACTTGTGATGCTAAATCACCATATGGATAGTATCTTTTCGTGTCTTCGTCAATGTTTATTCCAGCAGTGATTTGGTTTTGTTTTATCCAAACCCTTAATTCATCTGTTTTATCTTTAGTTACTCTTTTTGCAATCGTTTCAATTGAACTGTTTCTTTTTACCTTTTTTAGAACACTATCATAATCAAGTTCTAAAATATCACTAATTCCTCTTGCTACTTGTTCTTTTATTTCTTTTGGTATTTGAGTAGGATTTATTGTTACCTTTTCCGCATTTGCTGACATTGCTAAAATGTATTTTCCTGTACTGTCATATATAGTTCCCCTTTTGGCAGTTATACTTCTACTTAAACTTTGTTGCTCACCTACTAATTTTCTTAGTTCTACCCCTTTTATAAATTGAATATATCCTATTCTTCCCATTAGTACTAAAAATAATAATACTACTACAAATAGTGCATTTCTCATTTTCTTTTTGTTTGAAATTTCCACTTTTTTTACTTTCCTTTCTTGCTATTTAAAGCTTTTTTCTTATTCTATTTTTATGTGGAAATTACTTTGTTATGACTTATAATAAATGACTCGAATTTATATTGTGTAAAATCTCTGTAATAAAAGAGGTCTAATGTAGACCTCTAAATTTATATTTTACATTCCTAAAAATATCTTTTGTAGTTTTGACAAATCATTCAAATCAAATTCTTCATTTTTATTTAAATCTGCCGCTTTAAGCTTTATTTCTTCTTTAGGTGATAATTCTAAAAAGATTTTTTGAGCCATTGCTAAATCGTTAAGTTTAAGGCTTCCATCTCCGTTTAAGTCTCCTCTTACAATTAGTGTATAATTTCCTACACTAGTTTCTAAAACTCCACCTGTTGGAATATAATCGCTA
>JAFTFU010000009.1 GCA_017458285.1 Clostridia bacterium
ATGGTTGATAGGTTGGAGGTGTAAGTGCAGTAATGTATGTAGCTGACCAATACTAATAAATCGAGGGCTTAATTTTAAATAATAAATCTTAACCCTAAAATAACAAATTTTCATCTATGTATTTTTCAGTGTACTAAATACACGATAATTTTCTGGTGATGATTACATTTGGGGTAATACCTGTTCCCATTTCGAACACAGAAGTCAAGCCTAAATGTGCCGACAATACTTGCGAGTTACCTTGCTGGGAAGATAGGTTGTTGCCAGATTTTTTTATGTTTACAATAATATGTTTTTACATATATAGATTTAAATGTTTTAATTTAAACCATAATTTATAAAATTACTTGAAAAAGTATTTGAATTTATAGTTTTTTACTAATAATAAGGTTATTAAAGAATTTACTTAAGATATTGAATTTTTTAATAACCTTATTTTGTAACAAAGGGGGCGAAATAAATGTCTAAAGTAACTTGGAAGGCAGGAACTTTTTTATATCCAATTCCAGCTGTTATGGTATCATGTGGTACTATGGAAAAATCAAACATAATAACTGTAGCATGGACAGGAATAATAAACACAAATCCTGCAATGGTATATATTTCTGTAAGACCATCAAGATATTCTTACAATATAATAAAAGAACAAGGCGAATTTGTAATCAATTTAACAACTAAAGATTTAGCATTTGCAACAGATTGGTGTGGAGTACAAACAGGTGCCAAAAAAGATAAATTTAAAGAGATGAAATTAACCAAAGAAAAGGGGAAATTTGTTAATTGTCCTATGATAAAAGAAAGTCCAGTATCTGTAGAATGTAAGGTAAAAGAAATTAAAGAATTAGGCAGTCATAGCATGTTTATTGCTGAAGTTTTAGCAATAAATGCTGATGATAAATACATAGATAAAAATGGAGCTTTTGATATTTCTAAGTGTGATTTAATTGCATATTCAAATGGAAATTACTATTCATTAGGTAAAAAAGTAGGAAAATTTGGTTTTTCGGTTCAAAAGAAGAAAAAAAGATATAAAAAATAATTGAATTATATTGACATAAAAAGGAAAAAGTGATAAAATACATGAGCATATGTACTTAGAGCATATGTTCACATCGTTTAAAATAAGCAAAAAAGTCGGAGGTGTTTATAAATGGCAGCTAAAGGACCAAGAGAAAACATAATATTAGAATGTACAGAATGTAAAAGAAGAAATTACATGACATCAAAAAATAAAAGAAATAATCCAGATAGATTAGAAGTAGTTAAATACTGCAAATTCTGCAGAAAACGTACAACACATAAAGAAACAAAATAATTAAGCTATTTTAAGGAGGATATAAAATGGCTAAAAACGAAGAAAAAGAAAATAAAATAAAAAAACATTTTTTTAAAGAGTTTAAAGCTGAATTAAAAAAAGTTATTTGGCCAACCCCAAAACAATTAGTAAACAACACTATTGCTGTAGTAACAATAGTATTATTATTAGCATTTATTGTGTTTATTTTAGATTCTATTTTCAAATTTGTTAACAATCAAGGTATAACAAAATTACAAAATCAAGTAATAGTTAAAATTGACGAAAACAAAAATAAAGAAACAGAAGCAAGTAAAGAAAATACTGATGAGCAAACTCAAAACAATGAGGAAAAAAGTGAAGAACAATCATCAGAAGAAAATACTGAAGAATCTAATGTAGAGTCAAGTGAAGAATAATAAAGAGGGGGCTATAAGTATGTCTCAAAAAGATTATGATATGACAGCAAGATGGTATGTAGTACATACATATTCAGGATATGAAAATAAAGTAAAAACTGACCTTGAAAAAACAATTAAAAATCGTGATTTAGAGGAATACTTCTTTGATATAATTGTTCCTATGGAAGAACAAATTGAAATTAAAGATGGAAAGAAAAAAACTAATCTAAAAAAAGTTTTTCCAGGTTATGTATTAATAAAAATGATTGTAACTGAAGATACTTGGTATATTGTAAGAAATACTAGAGGAGTTACAGGATTTGTAGGTTCAGGAACTGACCCAATACCATTAACTGATGAAGAAATCAGAAACATGGGATTTGAAGAAATACCTGTTAATGTAGATTATGAAGTTAATGATTCTGTACAAATTTTAAATGGAGCATTTAAAGATTTTGTGGGAACAGTTCAAGAAATTAATAAAGAAAAAAATAAAGTAAAGGTTTTAGTCTCAATGTTTGGAAGAGAGACACCTGTTGAACTTGAATTTTCTCAAGTACAAAAAATGGATTAAATCAATCTAAATATTTGAAAGGAAGTAATATAAAATGGCAGAGAAAGAAGTTGTAAAACAAATAAAATTACAAATCGAAGCTGGAAAAGCAACACCAGCTCCACCAGTAGGACCAGCTTTAGGTTCAAGTGGTGTAAATATAATGCAATTCGTTAAAGAATTCAACGATAGAACAGCTAAAGAAGCAGGAATGATAATACCAGTTGTTATTTCAGTTTATAAAGATAAATCTTTTGATTTTATAACAAAAGTACCACCAGTTGCTGTTTTAATCAAAAAAGCAATAAAAATAGAAAAAGGTTCTGGAAAACCAAACAAAGAAAAAGTTGCTAAAATTACTAAGGAACAAGTAAAAGCAATTGCAGAACAAAAAATGCCTGATTTAAATGCTGCATCAATCGAAACAGCTATGAAAATGGTTGAAGGTACAGCTAGATCAATGGGTGTTGTTGTTACTGAATAATTTTAACACAAATTATAAATTATGTTTAAAATTCTAAATAAAACAATTCAATGTTATCGATTTAAACAAGTTTAAAATTTAAATTATAAATAAAAATATTAAAAAATTGGGAGAAAGCAAAACTTTCGTTAAAACCAAAAGGAGGAAAAAAATGAAAATGTCAAAAAACTACGCAGAATGCGCAAAATTAGTTGATAAAAACAAAGAATATGAAGCAAAAGAAGCTTTAGAAATTATCGAAAAAATGCCAAAAGCAAAATTTGATGAAACACTTGAATTACATGTTAAATTAGGTGTAGATTCAAAACACGCTGACCAACAAGTAAGAGGTACAGTAGTACTTCCAAATGGTACAGGAAAAACATTAAAAGTATTAGTATTTGCTAAAGGACCAAAAGCAGACGAAGCTGAAAAAGCTGGAGCTGATTATGTTGGTGCAGAAGAGTTAATACCAAAAATACAAAATGACAACTGGTTTGATTATGACGTTGTTGTTGCAACACCAGATATGATGGGTGTTGTTGGTAGATTAGGTAAAGTATTAGGACCAAAAGGATTAATGCCAAACCCAAAATCAGGAACAGTTACAATGGACGTAACAAAAGCTATTAATGAAATTAAATCTGGTAAAGTTGAATATAGATTAGATAAAACAAATATTATTCACTTAGGATTTGGTAAAGTTTCATTCGGAACTGAAAAATTATTAGAAAACTATGAAACAGTTATGAATGCAATTATAAAAGCAAAACCAGCTGCTGCAAAAGGTCAATATATTAGAAGTGTATCAATTTCTAAAACAATGGGACCTGGATTATATATAAATCAAAAATAATGTAAATACTGCCAAAGACAGTAGGCATAAATTAAGTCCTACCCAGGCTAAAATGAGATGACAAAATCACTCTTTATAGCTTGAAGTGGGCGATAAAGAGTGATTTTAATTTTATATATAGATTACCATAGGAGGTGAAAATTAATGGCAAGTGAAAAAATACTTAACAGAAAAAAAGAAGAAGTAACAAAATTAGCAAATGAAATTAAAGAAGCTAAATTAGTACTTTTAGTAGACTATAGAGGAATCAATGTTGAAGACGTAACAAATTTAAGAACAACAGTTAGAAATACTAACGCATCTTATAGAGTTATGAAAAACAACATTGTAAGAAGAGCATTAGCTGAAGCTGAATTAAATGGTCTTGAAGAACAACTTGTAGGACCTACAGCAGTAATAATGAGTAATGAAGATTACTTAGAACCAGCTAAAGCAATTTACGAGTTTAGTAAAAAGAATGATTACTACAAAATCAAAGGTGGAGTAGTAGAAGGTAAAGTTATGACAGCTGAAGAAATAATAACTTTAGCAAAATTACCATCAAGAGAAACATTACTATCAATGCTTGCAGGAGCTTTACTTGGAAATATTTCAAAATTGGCTGTTGCGCTTGAACAAGTACGTTTACAAAAAGAAGAAGCATAATGCTTACATTAAGATGTGCATGACACATCAATAACATAAATCAAACAAAAATTTAAATTGAAATTGAAAATTAAATTTTAAATAAAAAATAGGAGGATTATAAAATGAATAAAGAAGAAATTATTGAAGCAATCAAAAAAATGTCAGTAGTTGAATTAGCTGACTTAGTAAAAGCTATAGAAGAAGAATTTGGAGTATCTGCAGTTGCAGCAGCTGCACTAGCAGCAGGAGCAGCAGCAGGAGCAGCTGGAGCTGAAGAAAAATCTTCATACAATGTTGTATTAACATCTGCAGGAGATCAAAAAATTAAAGTTATAACAGCAGTTAAAAACGAATTAGGATTAGGATTAAAAGAAGCTAAAGAATTAGTTGATGGAGCACCTAAAGTATTAAAAGAAAATGTTTCTAAAGAAGAAGCAGAAGCTTTAAAAGCAAAATTAACAGAAGTTGGAGCTGTTGTAGAATTACAATAATGATTAAACGAAAAAGAAATAGTTTTGCTATTTCTTTTTTTGATAGTATGAGAATGCCACTTCGCCAAATAATTAGTTCCCTCGATTTATAGAGTTGAAACGCAATAAGTATTATCAACTACTTTATTTATAAGGGAGAAACATAATAAGTGTTATAATTTGCTAGATTTAAATTGGAGGAAAGAAAGTGAAAAATATTGGAATAATTGCGGCTATGAATGAAGAAATGCTTGCAATCAAAAGTATAATGAAAAATATAGAAGAAGAAAAAGTATATGATTTAATGTTTATAAAAGGAACAATAAATGAAAAAAATTGTATTTTAGTTGAATCAGGTGTTGGAAAAGTAAACAGTAGTAGAACAACTCAAATTTTAATTGATAAATTTAATATAGAATACGTTATAAATGTCGGTTCAGCAGCTGCAAGTAATAATGAATTAAATATTGGAGATATTGTTATCGGAGAAACATTGGTGCAACATGATTTTGACATTACAGCATTTGGGCATGAAAAGGGATATATAAGTAATGTTGGAAAAAATATAAAATCTGACACAGAATTGATAAAAAAATTTGATAGTGTAATAAAGAATATGAATAATGAAATTGAAGATAAAATAAATATTAAAATAGGAGTAATTGCATCAGGAGATATATTTTGTACAGAAGAAATGATGAAAAATAAGATTAGAAGTAAGTTCAATGCAGATGCTATAGAAATGGAAGGTGCAGCAATTGCACAAGTATGTTATTTAGATAAAATTCCATTTATCGTGATACGAAGTATATCAGATACGCCAAATGGAAACAATAACATAACATTTGAAAAATACTTAGAATTAGCAGCAGACAGATGCAAAAAAATATTAGAAAAATTTATCCTATAAAAGGAGGGAAAATTTATGTTAGAAAAAGAAATAGATAGTTTAAAAGAAGACATTATAAAACAAACTTGTAATTTAATAAACATACCAAGTGTATCAGAAGAAACAGGTGATGCAGAAAAGCCATTTGGTGAAGGCGCTAAAAAGGCATTAGAATATGCGTTAGAATTAGGAAAAAGTTTAGGATTTAGAACAAAAAATATAGATAATTACTGTGGATACATAGAATTTGGAGAAGGAGAAAAATTAGTTGGAATAATTGGACACTTAGATGTTGTGCCAAGTGGTGACGGATGGGATACAGAACCCTTTAAAGCTACTATAAAAGAAAATAAAATATATGGTAGAGGAGCAATTGATGATAAGGGGCCTGTTGTAAGTGCATTATATGCAATGAAAGCAGTAAAAGATAATTTACATGTAAATTCACGAGTACGTTTAATTTTAGGAATAAATGAGGAAAAAGACTGGAAGTGTATTAATCACTATAAAGAAGTTGAGGAAATTCCAAGTGTTGGTTTTAGTCCTGACGCTGACTTTCCATGCATATATGCTGAAAAAGGAATATGTAGTTACTTTATAAAAGAGGATTTATCAAAATATAAAGATTTAGCTATAAAAATAATTGAGGTGAATTGTAATAATAATGCAATAAATGTTGTCCCAAAATATTGCAGAGTTAATATCGAAGTTGATACTAATAAAATACAACTCGACGAAGTTGTAAAAAATATAGATAAAACAGTAGAGTATTCAGTAAACGGTAATTCAATTGAATTAATAACAAGAGGAATACAAGCACATGCAGCACATCCAGACTTAGGAGAAAATGCAATTTCTAAAATGATAGTTTGTTTAAATAATATTTTTAAGCAATGTAATATAAATATTTTCAATTTTTTTGCAAAACATATAAATACAGAATATAATGGAAAATCACTAGGTATTGATATATCAGATGAAACAGGAAATCTTACTTTAAATGTTGGAAAATTTGAATTAATAAACAATAATTTACAAATAGGCTTAAACTTAAGAATTCCTGTAAATACGCCAATAAATGAAGTAACCAAAAAAATAGAAAAAATAATATCTAATTACAATTTAAATGGCGAAGTTTTAGGAGTACAACAGCCTTTATTTGTTTCAAAAGAAGAAAAACTTGTAAAAACTTTAACTGGAATTTTTAATAAAGCAGTAAATGGAAATTTTGAACCTATTGCTATTGGTGGTGGAACATATGCAAGGGCATTTAAAAATTGTGTATCTTTTGGAGCAAATTTCCCAGGAGATATGGATATGTGTCATCAAGCAAATGAATTTGTTGATATTGACAAATTAGTTTTGGCTTCAAAAATATATGCAGAAGCAATTTATGAACTTGCAAAATAAAAAAATGTTTGAATTAAAAGATTTGTATTGATTTGTCAAATTTTATGTGATAATATATTGTAGAAATAAGAGATATAAGTTTATAAAATATACAAAAGCACGATTTTTTCAAGGAATGTACATGTCCTAAAGGAAAGGAAAATAAAATGAAAAAAGGCGAAATAAAAGTAAATGATAATCAAGAAAATACCCAGCAAGAATCTATGATTGAAATAAAAGAAACTATAGCTTCTTTTATAAATCCAGATAAACCAGAACAATCTACTGAAGAGGCTATAAATGAATATTATCAAAAAAAACTGGAAGAATTAGAGCAAACTGAAATAGATGAGGAAATAAAAAAGAAGAAAAAGAAAAAACTAAAAGAGCAGCAAGAAGAGCTACTACATTCAATAAATGTTACAATTCCAGGTATTGTTGCTCAATTTGAAAAGTTTGCTAGAGACACAGGTGACAAGAAAAAAACAAGAATTTCTAGCAATCAATATAATGTAAAATATACTGTTGAACCCAATAAGCAAAAAAATAATCAAATAAATAATCAAGAAATGACAGACAATACAAAAGAAAGAGAATAAAATATTAAAAAAATATTTACAATTTGTCAAATTTTGTATAAAATATAGTAGCATATTAGAGATAACAAAAGATAATTAAAATGGAAAGGGGAATATCAATGAAAATATTGATGTTAGCATGGGAATATCCACCAAGAATTGTAGGAGGAATTTCAAGAGTAGTATATGATTTATCTCATAGATTAATTAAAGATGGACATGATGTAACTGTAATAACATATAGAGACGGGGAAGCTCTACCATATGAAAACGATAAAGGTGTTGAAGTATATAGAGTGGACAACTATATGATAAATCCAAATAACTTTATAGATTGGATTATGCAAATGAATTTTGCAATGGTTGCTAAAGCAAATCAAGTTATTGCGGAAAAAGGAAATTTTGATGTAATACATGCACATGATTGGCTAGTTGCATATGCTGCAAAAACAATAAAAGAATCAACAAATACCCCTATTGTAGCAACAATACATGCAACAGAAGCAGGAAGAAATAGTGGAATTCATGATGAAACTCAAAGATATATAAATGACACAGAATGGATGCTTACTTATGAAGCAACTGAGGTAATAGTAAACAGTAATTATATGAAAAATGAATTACAAAGATTGTTTGGATTACCATTTGAAAAAATAAATGTAGTACCAAATGGAGTCAATTTAACAGCATTCTCTGGAGTAGAAAGAGATTATGAATTCAGAAGAAGATATGCAATGGATAATGAAAAAATAATCTTATTTATGGGAAGATTGGTATATGAAAAAGGAATACAACATTTAATTGCTGCTATGCCCAAAATATTAAGTGGATATCATGATACCAAACTTGTAATTGCAGGTAAAGGACCAATGTTAGATGAGTTAAAAGAAGAAGCTAGAAACTTAGGCATTGAAAACAAAGTATGTTTTGCAGGATATATGAATGGTAAAGATGTACAAAAACTATATAAAGCAGCAGATATTTCAGTTTTCCCAAGCACCTATGAACCATTTGGAATTGTAGCATTAGAGGCTATGCTTGCAGAAAATCCAATAGTAGTATCTGACATTGGAGGACTAAACGAAATTGTAAATCATAGAGAAAACGGAATGAAGAGTTATGCTGGTAATGCAAATTCAATTGCTGATTCAATATTAGAATTATTATTTGACCACCAATTATGTTCAAATATAGTAAAAAAAGCAAAAGCAAAAGTTAGAACAGAATATAACTGGAACAAAATTGCACAAGATACACATTTTACATATCAAAAAGCGATATGTGAAAATGTTGCAGATAGACAAAGAAAACAAATTGAACAAGAAAATGCAAGAAAAACCAAGAAAGCTAAAGGAACAGAACAAGAAATTACAAACTTATTATCATTTAGAAAACGTCAAGCATATGCATAAAAGTATTAGATGGTTATATCTTAACAATTGTAAATATATAGTTTAAAAACATTTTGCAAAAAAGAAAGGAAAGGCATGAAAAATGAAGGTATATGATACAGCCAATCAATTGGCAGAAGAAATAAAAAATTCAGAAGAATATGTAACATATAAAACAACAAGAGAAATAATAAATTTAAAACCGGATTTAAAGGAAAAGTTAAAACAATTTGAAGAAATGAGATATAAGCTTCAAATAGAAATGATGCAAAGTGGAAAAGAAGATTCAGACAAGTCTAAAGAACTACAAAATTTATATGCTGAATTAATTGAGATTGATGAAGCAAAAAAATATTTCGAGGCCGAGCTTAAATTTAATGTAATGTTAGCAGATGTGAATAAAATAATTGGTAATGCAGTAAAAGATTTAATGTAAAGAAATAAGATTTTCTAAACATTGTTTGTTTAGAAAATCTTTGCTCAATTTAAGTAGAAAACAAAAAATAAAGAATAATTTTTGGTAACCGAAAGGTATGGGCTAAGAAAGGAAAGATATAAATGGAATATCTTTGCATAATAATACTTTCAATAATTATGATATTAGTTACAATTATAGTATTTAAAATTAACATGAAGCAAATAATAGCAATATCCAAAAACGAAAAACTAAACGAAATTGCAGAAAAATATCCGTCAAATACGGAAATTTGTAAGAAAATATTAAAAATACTAAAAAATGAAGGCGTAAAAATTGAAAAAACAGAAAATTCTGACACAACTTTGTACATAGCCATAACAAATAAAATAAGCATTGCAAACAATCAAACTAATTTTACAAGAATTCAAACAATGGCTCATGAATGTTTGCATTCAATACAACCACGAAGATTATTAATATTTAATTTTATTTACACAAATATATATCTTATCTTTTATGCGGTTTCTTTAATATTAATTGTATTTAAAATTGCAAATGAAAAACATCAAGTAATATTTTTACTAGCAATTTTTCTAATTTTATCATTTTTATATTATGTAGTTAGAATATATTTAGAAAATGATGCAATGTTTAAGGCAAAATACCTTGCAAAAGAATACATGGAAAGTGAAAATATTTCTGATAAAGATGAGATATATGAAGTAATACAAGGATATGAACAAGCAAACAGCCTATCAATTAAAACCACAAATGTTCAATTTTTTGTACAAATTTTAATAAAAGTGATAATTTTTAGTTTACTAGCATTGATTTTTTAAGATATATATGGTAAAATATCTATGTTAAAAAAGAGAATAAAAAAACCGTAGGGAGGAACAATAATGATAAAAGCAATAATTTCAATAATCTATATTATAGTATGTTTAGCACTTACAATATTAGCAACAATACAATCAAAGGAAGATGCCGGATTATCTTCAACTATAACAGGTTCATCAACAGGTAATTTCTTTGAACAAAATAAAGGTAGAACAAAAGAAGGAAAACAAAAAAGATGGACAATCATTTTAGGAATTGCATTTGCAATATTAGCAATTATCCTTTTAATAGTATATCCAATGTAGAAATAAAAGTGCTATTTAGAAAATTCTCTAGGTAGCATTTTTTGTGTTATAAAAAATTGAATAAATATATAGTGTAAATTCCTTAAATCATATTTATAGGAATATTAAAAAATTTATAGGAGATGTGTAATGGACAAAATTTTAGGAAATAATGAAAAAAAGAAAATAGTAGGAACATTTATTAATAATAAAAGTTTTGGCTTTGTTGTACCAGATGATAGAAAGCTTACGCAAGATATATTTATATCTAAAAGTAATTTTGGTAAAGCTAGAAATAATCACAAAGTAGTTGTTGAAATTACAAAACCTGCGGAAAAAGGAAGAAAGCCAGAAGGAAAAATTGTAGAAGTAATAGGTGGAGTAAATGAAGCGGGAATAGATATGTTATCTTTAATAAAAGAGTATGACTTGCCATATACATTTCCGGACGAAGTTACAATTGAAGCTAGAAAGATAAAACAAAAAATAGATGAAAGTGATATAAGTAAAAGAAAAGATTTAAGGCAGGAGATTATTTTTACAATTGATGGAGAAGATGCAAAAGATTTAGATGATGCAGTTAAGGTAACTAAATTAAAAAACGGTAATTTTAAATTAGATGTTCATATTGCTGACGTAAGTCATTATGTAAGAGAAAAAACTGAACTTGAAAGAGAAGCTTATTTAAGAGGAACAAGTATTTACATGTTAGGTAGAGTAATACCTATGTTGCCAAGAGAATTGTCTAATGGAATATGTAGCTTAAATGCTGGGGAAGATAGGTTTGCACTATCTTGCACAATGGAAATTAACTCTAATGGTGAGGTTATAAACTCTGATATATATAAATCCGTGATAAAAGTTACGAAAAGAATGTCTTATACAGATGTGCAAAAAATATTAGATAATTCTGACATGGAAATTACAAAAAAATATGAAAAATATATAGATGAATTTAAAAATATGGAGGAATTAGCTTATATCCTTAAGGAAAAAAGAAAAATCCAAGGATATTTAAATTTGGACATTCCTGAAAGCAAAATAGATTTGGACAAGTTTGGAAGACCTATAAGCATAAGTAAATATGAAACTACTTTTGCACATGAAATAATTGAGCAATTTATGTTAAAAGCAAACGAGACAGTTGCAGAAAGATTCTTCTGGTTACAAGCTCCGTTCATATATAGAGTTCACGAAAAACCAGATATAGAAAAGGTTGAAGAATTAAATAAATTCTTGCATAATTTAGGATACAGAATAAAAATTCCTCAAGGAAAAATATATCCAAAAGAATTTAGTAAAGTTTTAGAACAAGTGAAAGGTAAGCCAGAAGAAAAGGTTGTATCTAATTTAATACTTAGAACTTTAAAAGTTGCAAGATACGAAGCGGAAAACAAGGGGCACTTTGGAATTGCGAGCAATTATTATTGTCATTTTACATCTCCAATAAGAAGATATCCGGATTTATTTATTCATAGAATTATCTCTAAATATATAGAAAAAGATTATATTATGAATGATTTCTTTTTCGAAAAATATGGAAAAAGAGCAGAAAAAAGAGCATTTAATTCTTCAGAAAGAGAAAAAATTGCAACAAAGGTTGAAAGAGAAGCGGAAAAAATTAAGAAAGCTGAATACATGGAAAATAAAATTGGAGAACAATATGATGGAATTGTTTCATCAGTTACAAGTTTTGGAATATTCGTTGAATTGGACAGTACCGTAGAGGGATTAGTTCGATTTGAAAATTTAAAAGATGATTATTATTTTTACGATGAAGCGAATAAAATGTTAATTGGTGAGCATACTAAAAATACCTACAAAATAGGCGATAAAGTTAAGGTTGAAGTTATTGACGCAAGTAAAGAATTAAGAAGAGTTGACTTTAAATTAATTGAAGAATGGTAAGAACAAAGTCCCGAAAAGCTACGGATGTAATATTTTTGTAACAAAAGTGTAACAAAAATGTAAACTAAAAATAGGGCGTTTTCTCTTGTAGTTTTTTGGGGAATAGTGTATAATTATAGAGAAAATGACGAAAACTACATAAGAAGGAGGTATTTACAATGTCTAGATCTGGCATAGTAAATGTTACAATGGTAATAACTGAAGAAAAAATACTATCAAATATAGATAAAGTTCAAAAAAAGATAAATCCAAATAGTAAAAAACAAATTATCCAATTAGAAGAAGACGCATATTTTAAAGATTTAATAGAATCAATAAAAGCGTATTTAATAGAATATCCAAAGAAAAAGAATTTTCCTACTTCTGTATATAAAGCTGCTTACGGTCTAGTAGAAACAGCTACAAATCAATTCGAAGAAAATACTAAAAAGATTGAAGAATTGATAAGACAAAGAGAAGAGAACATAGTTCTTGCTGGGAAATTGAAAGACACAATAGAAACAGTTCAAACTAAAGAAGAAGGTTGGAAAGAATCTTTACAAAATGCAGAAGAAGAATTTCCAGAAGATGTAGTTGAATCTTTAAAGATAATAGCTAAAACTAAGGATAAGAAATCTGAAACATATAAAGATGCTTTAAAACTTTTAAATGCAAGAGCAAATAACTGGGAAACTAATTTGCATATTGAAATTGATATGGAAAGAATTGAAGATAGATCAAAAGCGTTAAGTTATATAGGCATTGAAATTGCAGATGCATTGAAAGTTATACCTGCTCCTGTTGAAGAAATAGAAGAAGTTGTTAAAGAACAAAATGTTCAAACAGTTGAAACTGCTCCTGTAGAAAAAGTAGCAATTGTTGAAGAAACTCAAAACGTTCAAACTATAAACGAACAAGTTGAAGCATACCAAGAGGATACAACTTTTGAAGCAAAACCTTCATTATGGCAAAGAATTAAAAATAGCAAAATTGCTAGAGCTGCAACTTTCATATTTAGAATTAGAATTAAGATTGAAATTGCAAACGCTTTACCAGAAGGAAGAGGAGAATAGATTTGCTTATGCTTATTTGATGAAGTTAGAAAAGTGCTAACTTCATCTTTTGAATATAATTTGTAATAAATTGGTTAAGTATTGCAGTTTACAGCTGATTTTAAATAAAAGGTCGTTAACTGTACGGTAAGCAAAAAAAATGCTAAAAATTTGTAAAAAGGTATTGACAAAAGTAGGGTAAATGGGGTAAAATAATAAAGTACTTATAGATATAAGTTACCATGGTGGATGTGGCGTAGTTGGTTAACGCGCCAGTTTGTGGCACTGGAGACCGTGGGTTCGAGTCCCATCTTCCACCCCATAAAATTAATTTGTATATTGGACTGTAGCCAAGCGGTAAGGCACCAGACTTTGACTCTGGCATGCGCTAGTTCGAATCTAGCCAGTCCAGCCATTCATATAAGCGACTTTCAGTTTTCGAAAGTTGTTTATTTTTTTGTATGTCTAACAAAATGTCTAACAAAATTGAAATATGCTATTAAATGTTAATAATTTGTAAAACTTAATTTTAAGTATCAAAAATCTTTAAAGTTAAAACTATCCAACTTTTAAACAAGTTGCTAGAACATTAGCAGATTCTGTTTTATAATTATCCTCTAAATGTGTATAAAAATTTGCAGTAGTAGAATAAGTAGAATGACCTAACCATTCTTGAATTGCTTTCATAGGTACACCTTTAGAAAGTAATAAACTTGCACAAGAATGTCTTAAATCATGAAAACGAATATGCCTTAAGCCATTATTTTTAAGTAAAAATTTGCTAACATTTTTTTAATATAGAAAACTTTATATAAAGACTTGAAAAAAGTGTTTATATAATGTATACTAATATTGACAATAAACGACAAGTAACAAAATTGTCTACTGACAATTTAATATATAACATATTATTGTCACAAATGTCAATAGTTTTTATAAAAAAATATAAAAAGTTTTAAGGTGGGAAGAATGGAAGGAAAAAGCAAAATAGAAGTCTATTTAAATGAACAGCTAAAAGAAGAACAAATAAAAGTCCCTATGTTAGACTATGAAACAAATGAGGAAGGAAATTACCAATATACTACAAAGATATATGAGCAACCTAATAAAATAGGAAGTATAGTTTTAGATTTTATACAAAAAGACTTAAAAGAAATGTCTTATTTCATTTTTAGATTTTATGGATTTCAAACATTATTAACAGAAAAGGAAAGAAAAGAAATATTAGCCTTAAATCCAAACGAAATGGTAGAATTAGATAATAAAATGGAAGAGCTATATAGTAAGTATCAAAAAGAGTTTGAAAATTTTAAAATCCAAATAATTGATATTTTGGAATATTGCTTGTTTAATGAGAAAAAAGAATTAAAAGATTTAAGTCCAATAGAGAAATTGCATATATTTGTCAATACAAAGAATATAGAAGAGTATCCAATTCTAAAATATAATGAATTTAATAAAGTGATAAAAATAAATAAAGATACATCTAAAATAACAGAAAAGGAGTTAATACGAAGAATAAAAGATAAAGACAATAACAGATATGGTATTCAAGAAATTTATCAGATACATAATTTTTATAACCTATTATTTTTAGAACTATATTTTATTTTACAAGAAAAAATATACCTAAAAAAGTGTAAAAACTGTGGTAAATATTTTTTAACAACAAATTCAGCAGTAATCTATTGTGATAATATGTTTGAAGATAACAAAACTTGTAGAGAAATTGGAGCAAGTAAAGTATTTACTAAAAATTTAGAAAAAGATGAAGCTTATAATTTATATAGAAAGGTATATAAGAAAAAACAGGCGCTAGCCAAATCAAAAGGTGGAAGTTTTGAAATAGAATATAATTTATTTAAGAACCAAGGAAAAGATAAGAAGAATGCTTATAAGTTAAAAGAAATTTCAAAAGAAGAATTTATGAAATGGCTTAATAAGCAATGAAAAAGGAAAATTCAATAATAAATAGGAAACTCACAAATACAATTAAAGTATTTGTGAGTTTTATGAAGCATCTTCTACTAATTTCTTTAATTCTTCAAAATCAATATTTAAAACAATACCTAAACCAATTAACTCAAAATCTTTTACACTCGTCTTAGCTATTTCAATTTTATACAATTCAAAACGATCCAGTTCAATGCCAAGTAATTCTAATCTATGAGATAAATCAGCTTTGGTATAATGTTTTTCTTCTCTATGTTTTTTTACTAAATTACCAATTACATTACGACAATTATTAAATTTTTTCATGCTAAAAACCTCCAAAAATCAACAAAAAATAACAAAATGAAAAATAAAAGTAAAAAATTTTTAATTTTTATTGATTTTATAATAATCTTTATGCTATATTGTGTATTAAGAACACACACAAATAAAAGATATTATAATTTGTATTGACATTTAACGTCATGTAAAGGTAC
>JAFTFU010000086.1 GCA_017458285.1 Clostridia bacterium
AATTTCTCCTGATAGACTTGTTTATATTAGTTGTAATCCTGCTACTTTGGTTAGGGATTTGTCTGTTTTAGAGGAGAAGTATTCGATTTCTTCTATTCAGCCTGTGGATATGTTTCCGTGGACGAGCCATGTGGAGTGCGTGGCAGTGATGCAACTAAAAGAAGAGATGTAATACTTGATTTTGATATAGTTTCAGAGATTATAACTTTTGAGTCAAAAGGCAGATTTGGAAGAGAAAAATATCAAAATTTGGGTGTGAAAGTTAAAGTGGTTGCTTAAGTGGTAAGTGGAAACACATAAATAAAATTTTAGAAAATTTAGCAAAGTGTTTGAAATACTAAGAAATTTGAGATTGTATCTATGGAGGGCATAACATATATAGGTTGTGTTAGTTTGTAGATATGTAATAAGGTTAGATATTTCAAGTGTTAGAAAGAATTTATTAAAATGAGTTATAGAGAATCTTTATTATTTAAGTGTCAGTAGATATGTGCTGATGCTTTTTTATAGGTCAAAAAAATAGAGAAAATTGCCTTATGAAAAATCATAGGTCAAAAATATCGGAAAATTTGACTTATAACATTTGCATAGCAATTCTAATTTCCAATAAAAATAATATCAAGAGTAAAATGAACTCGCTGTCGTTCGCTCTTGACATTATTTTTATTGGAGATTTTGTGTCAATTAAGCAAATGTAAGGATAAATATTGGTAAAAGACTATGAAAAAAACGAAATTTGTGATATAAATAAGGTGATAAAGGAAAAAGAGGAGAATTATAGAAATGGATAAGCCAATAAGAAAAGCTGTTAGATGTTATTTAATAAAAGATAATAAGATAGTTGTAACTAGATATAAAAGTGGAAATAAAAAGGAAGGATATTATGATATACCTGGAGGCAAAATTGAGGAAGGAGAAAAAACAGAACAAACAGCTATAAGAGAAATGAAAGAAGAAACAGGGATGTATATTGAAAATCCAGTATATAAAGGTAATATGATAATTGAATATCCAAATAGAATTTTCGATTTTAATGTGTTTGTTTGTAATGAATGTGAAGGCGAACCACAAGAATATGATGAAAACACATCTGAATGGATAGAAATAAATGAATTATTGCAAAAAGAAAAGATATTATCTAATATGATGATTTTAGATAGTTTTTTTATAAAAGGATTGATAGATAACAATTATAATTTTTCAATGAGTATTAAAGTTGATGAAGAAGAAAATATTTTAAATGTAAAATATAATTTAGAGGAAAAGTGATATATGAAAGTATTAAGTTTAACAGAGCCATGTGCTACTTTAATTAAAGAAAAAAAGAAATTAGTAGAAACAAGAAGTTGGAAAACCTCATATAGAGGAGAATTATACATTCATGCTAGTTCTACTAAAATTCCAAAAGAATGGAAGAATGATAAAGAATTAATGGGACTAGTAGATAATATTCCATTAAACTTTGGAAATATAATTTGTAGATGCAATTTAGTAGATTGCGTGTATATGACTAAAGAGTATGTAGAAGATATGAGAAAGAATAATCATCAAGAATATATATGCGGTTTATATGAAGAAGGCAGATATGCTTGGATATTAGAAAATATAGAGCCACTGCCTAATGTTATAAAAGCTAAAGGACATTTAAGTATTTGGAATTATGAAGAAAATTAAAAGAAAGGTGTTGATTTATTATGAAGATTACAAAATTTCCACAATCATGTTTATTAATCGATACGAAAGGAAAGAAAATACTGGTAGATCTAGGTACTTTAAAATATAAAGAAGAATATTTTGATATTTGGAACTAGGAGATATAACTATAGAGGTAGTACATGCAATACATGGATATCAACCATTATTAAAAGGTAAAGAAATAAATGAAAATGTTGGCTATATCATAGATGATGGAGAAAATAGATTGTATACAACAAGTGATACAATATGCTTCAAAAATGATTATAAGGCAGACATTTTATGTGTTCCAGTAACTGGACATGGTTTAACAATGTCAGCCTTTGAAGCTGCTTTATATGCAAAAGAAGCTGGAGCAACTTTAACAATTCCAATTCATATGGATAATCCAGTTTTTCCGCCAGATTTGGATTATATTAAAGAAATGTTTGGAAAATATGATGCTGAATATGAAATTCTAGAAAATGATGAAACTATTGAAATAGAATAGATAAAAAATATATATTAAAATTTATACTACGAAAAAATGGTAAAATTCGTAATATAAAAATTTATGTTACGAAAATTCTGATTTTTTCGTAATATGGAATTATAAAATGTCGCAAATTCTCGTAAATTTGATATCATTTACGAGAATTTACGACAAAAAACTGTAGCCTATATATTTCTATATAAGCTACATTCTAAATCATAACTGCTTACCGAAGTAAGCCTTCTCAGTCATCTAATTAAATAGATTTCCTATTAATTAAATGATACTATATTTTTATGTAAAAATCAAGAATTTTATGCAAAAATTCTGAAAAATTATGAATTATCTTTAGCTGGCCTATATTTGAATAGGTCAGAGTCTAAAAAAGCTCTTGATAGATTATCTAGATCAATTCCTTTAATATTACCTTTTTTCTTTGTAAAATCTATTCTTTCAATACTTATTGGATTAATATTAAATATATTAACCCATCTTTTCATTGTTTTAAAATTATATATTTTTCCTAGTTCTATATAGGTTTTACTAGCAAGTTGCTTTTCAGTTGGCTGTTTACTTGTAATAGGTAGAACTAACAGTGTCTTTCCACCATTTTTTAAAACCACAGCGGGATGTCTACCACTAAATTCTTCGCCTATATTAAATCCAAATTCAACCCAAACAACATCCCCACGAATAATATATTCTTTTGATTTTTCTATAAATTCAGGGGAATTAATAATAATTTTAGTTTTCTTATCTATCCATTCAAGGTAATCCTTTGGAGTATTTCTTTTATTAGAAAAATCTTCATCTTTATGTATTTCATAATAATTATCTAGAGTAGTTTTTGTAGTATTTAAAATATCTAATAATTCTTGCATTTACCAAACTTCCTTTCGCAAAGCATATTATATCAAAAAAATAATAAAAATCAATAGTTTTTGAGAAAAAAGCAAAACTTTTGTTTCAATATGAAAGAAACAGTGTTTGCTGGACTTGTGTTACAATAAAAATTGTGTTAAAATATGAGCGAGTAATATTTTTAATCAAAATTAAGAAATTAACTAGAAAAGTAAAAATATCGGTGTAAGAATTAGGAGTAAGATTATGGAGAGTTATGAAGAAATATATAATAAAAATAAAAAATTGATTGATATAGCTATAGAAAAAATAAAATTATGTGACAATGACCCATTACATTTTATAGGTCATACTATAGATGTTGTAAATTATGTAAAAGAATTATTGGAAGTTATACCGGCTAA
>JAFTFU010000087.1 GCA_017458285.1 Clostridia bacterium
TCCTGATATTCTTTTGGAGAATACAGAAAATTTAAGGCTCATCGGAAAAGTTATTGATAGTTTTAAACCAATAGAAATAAAATAAAAAAAATGAGGCTATGAAATAGCCTCTTTCTTTATTTATCTTATATATATTTGTCTTTTGTTCTTTTGCGTATAATAAAAGTCAATATTTATAAGGGTATTTTGAATTATAGCGTATCAAAAAACTGTGTATAGCGTATCAAAAAACTGTGTATAGCGTATCAAAAAACTGTGTATAGCGTATCAAAAAACTGTTCAATGATACGCAATCGTGGTATAATAAAAGCATAGAGAAATTCACTCGGAAAAGTCTTTTCTCTATGCCACCTATAAACACGAAAAGGAGCGTATTTATAGGTCTAGTATAACAGAAAATCAAGAACAAAAAAAGCAGGTGAAGTCTATGGACGAATTGAAAAAGCGAAAAGTCGTGGAACATAACGACCTTATCACAAGCATAGCGAAAATGGATAAGACCCCTTTGAAGATTTTTGAATTAGCGGTGTCCTGTATTGATACGGATAATCCACCAAAGGACAATATCATCTATCTTTCAAAAACAGAACTCTTTGCCTTTTTTGAGGTATCAGATAATGATAAACATTCTCGGTTTAAACAAGCCATTGAGAAAATGCAAAAGCAAGCCTTTTTTGAAATCAAAGAAGAAAAGGATAAGGGATATAAATTTAAAAGCATTGTGCCTATCCCTTTTGTAGAATGGACTGATTATAATGACAAAGTAACGATCCAATTTCAACCTCAAATTATGCCTTATTTGATTGACTTGAAAAAGAACTTTACGCAATATGCCCTATCTGATGTTATGGAGTTAAACAGTAAGTATTCGATTATTCTTTATAAGTGGTTGTCTATGTACTATAACCAGTATGAGCATTACAAGGCAAAGGGCGGACGAAGAGAAGAACAATTGGAACAGTACAGCAATCCCTCTATTTCAATCAAAGAATTAAGACTATTAACTGATACAGTAAATTCTCGTAAACAATTTACAAGATTTAACAATGATATACTTAAAAGACCATTGGAAGAAATTAATGCACATACACATTTTTTTGTGACTTATGACAAAATCAAAAAAGGGCGGACAATCGATAACATACAGTTCCATATAACGAAGAAAGGTCAGCCACAAGAATTAAATGGCGAGTACAAGATAAGAGAACAAGACTCTGCATACTTGCAAGGTAAGGCAGATAAAGAAGTAAATCAGCAGGCATTATTTGCTGAGGCAATGCAAAGTCTCTATACCACTAGTCTTTTAGAAAGTAGTTTATTATCTCCTTTTGATATGCAAGATATTACTTTAATGGCTAATCTTCAACAAGAAGTTTACCCACTCTATAAACAGTTAGAAGAAATAGTTGGTATACAAGGCATCAGAAAACATCTAGAATATGTGTCAAACAAGAAGTTGGACTATTCTAAACCTAACCTCGTTAAGTACCTAAAAACGGCTGTTATGCGCTACCTAGAAAGTGGTGATACAAAGCAACCTGAAGAAGATAAAACAAGGTACCTCAAGACAAAGGGAAACGTTAAAGCTGTCAATGGAAATAAAATACCTGACCACAGATATAAATCTGCATATGTGAATGAAACGACTCCAGAAGAACAAAAGGAACTAGAGAGAATAAAAAAACAACTTTCAGACTCAATGAAAAAGTAGGAGATTATCCTACTTTTTATATATAAATATATTAGTATACTAGTATATTTATATATTGAAAAACTAGTATATTTGTAGTATACTATATTAGTAAACAAAAAACGAAAGAGGAAGAAAATGAATAAAACATTGTGGTCTCTGTCAAAATACCATGAAGGTGTTGTTAATAAAATTAAGTCTTTGCCAGTAGCGATCGTACTTACTTTAAACAATTTTAAAGGTGGAGTAGGAAAGTCAACTTTGATTGCTATATTTGCATATATAATGGTTCAGTTAAAAATTAAAGTGTTGTTGATTGATAGCGACCCTCAAAGAACACTGACCAAAAAAATGATGAAAAATTTTGAGGTTAAAAAAAATGCCTCACTGAGTTTTATGCAGGGAATTAGAAATAATAGTTTAGAGAACTGCATTACACAACTTGATGATTATCTATATATTATTCAAGGAGATTGGGAGCTAGCTACACTTGATAAATTTGCTCGAACAAATTTAAACCAAAACAATGAGTATTACTTATACTCATACCTAATTGAGGATTTAAAAAAGGACTTTGATTTAATTATATTTGATAGCGTACCTACTACTTCGTTATACACACATAATTGTATTGTCGCTAGTGATTATGTTGTGGCGCCAACTCAGGCAGAAGAAGAAAGTTATGAAAATACGATTTCATATTTAAACTATCTTAATGACATGAGACAGTATAATGACAAAGTTGAAATACTAGGTATAGTTCCTTATTTAACAAAAGATGATAATGCAACTAATAAATCATACTTAAAAAAATACTATGACACCTTTGGAGATTTAACATTTGAGAGTATTATAAAGTATAGTGCAAGAGTGATGTCATGGGGAACAAATGGTATTTCAGAAAATAAAGGGTATGATAAACAGGTCTTATCAATGTATTTTGATGTTTTTAGAGAATTTCTTGATAGACTAGATAAGTAGATAAATTGACAAGTGTATTAGTATACTAAGATACAAAGATATAAACATACAGATATATAAATAAATTAAAATACAAATAAACAACAGAAATGGTAGACTTAATTATGGGATTAGACGATTTTATAAAAAAAACAGGTAAAATAGAAACACCTTTTGAAAAAAAGGAGAATATAAAAAAAACAACAAAACTAGTTAAAATTGACGAAGATTTACACAAGGAACTGAAAATATATTCAGCATTAAACGGAACAAATATTAAGGATAATACAGAACAAGCTATAAGAGAATTTCTTGAAAAGTATAAAGGGCACCTCTAATAACTACCAATTTTTACATGAACTAAATCATCTCTATAAAAAGCAAGTGTTATTTTAATACACAAGACAGTCTACCAGTTTTTTAATCCTTATTTATCTTTCTTTTTTAAAATGTGGTATACTAAACCTGAGGATGGGTATAAATGAGCTAAAAGTAACTTTAACTCTAAAGAAATTTATTAAACTTACTGTTATTGTTTTTTGTTTCCAGAGCATAAATTTAGTCACATGCGGTTTATTTTTTTCCATTAAGAACGACCATTATTGACTTAACTAATAGCCGTTTATCCAATAGATAAAAAATATTTTCAAAAAAACTAAACGTTAGCCTTGATGTAACCATCATTAAGCTGAGCTTCAGGGCAACATCTTATTAAATTGAGTTTTGGCACCTTGGGACCAAGAAAATAGATGATTTGTTCGCTTACGGCAAACACCTCATTCTCTTCTGCGATTAGTCATTGCGGAAAAAGAATTCTACGTCTCAATGCAGTCGCCTCAACATCTTAAAAGGAGAACACGATGTCTGATAAAGGAACTGTTGATATATTAAAAGGTAAAGCAGAAGAAATCGCTGGTACTGTAACTGGTGATGACAAGAAAAAAACCGAGGGCTTGATGAATCAAGCTATCGGTAAAGTAAAAGAAACGGCTTCTGATGCAAAAGAAGCCATTGAAGATGGCGTTGAAAAAATCAAGGAAAAAATTGACCGCGACTAATCTCTCCATCAAATTTTATGATATCTCTTAGCTTATCATGTACTCATCTTCGTACCAAACGTGACGCATATCTTTAAACAATCATTTGTTTCAAACATATAAGACACACCATCAACAAAAGCAAAAAAGATTAATCGTCAGCTCTAACAGTAAGGGATAATGAGACAAGCGACATGCTTGTCTTTTTATTTTCCCTATTTTTGACATAATTTTAGAGGTGCCCTATAATATATGTGATATAAGAATAAAAAGCCTTCAGTAATAAGGTTTTTATTTTCTATGAATATTATATTTTTGTCTATATCTTTGAAAAGTCCTACGATTGATACCTATTTGTCTCTCAACATCTTTTTCGGTTTCACCCTCGATATACAACTTGAAAGCTAATTGAAGCCTAGGATCATTCTCAGTAAATTTAGGCTTACCACCCTTAAATTTACCTTTTTCTTTGGCAAGTACAATTCCCTGCGCCTGTCGTTCTTTTATTCTCTTTCTTTCAGACTCAGCCTGATATTTGTATAGTTCAATGACTAGGTTATTGATTAGACGTCTTAAGTTATCATCTTCAA
>JAFTFU010000088.1 GCA_017458285.1 Clostridia bacterium
GGTATAATCCAAATTATAGTAACAGACCATTTATCGACAAATTGAACGGATTTACAGATAAAGACGGACAGCTGTCCGTCTTTATCTGTAAATCCGTTCAATTTGTCGATAAATGGTCTGTTACTATAATTTGGATTATACCCAGTAAGTGTCAAATTAGCAAAAGTATCAAGATAAGTATTATAAATTTCCTGCCAATTTTCACCTAAATCCTGTTTCCATTGTTGTGTTAATGTTTGTGGCATTATATGTTCAATAGTTATTTTGCCTTCTTGCATTTTTTCTACAACAGGAATAACTCCTTCATTACTATTTCCGTTTTCCAATCTTTCAAACAAAAAGTTTTTATAGTCCGTATTCATTCTATAAATCTTTTTTGTTTTGAAATATTCCCCAACTTCTTCATCAACAGGGAAGGTTGCAATGCCTTGTTTCTTTAATATAATATATTTCAATAAATCTGAATAAGAACTTGAAAGTGGCACATTTCTTTTGTTATGATTGTCAATAATCTTAATTATTTCATTATGTAAAGTGGAGAAAAGTTTTGACATCACATTTGCATTATAACTACAAATAATACGTCTTGCCCAGAAATTTTCGATAACATCCAAAACATTCCATACTTCATTAACACTTATAGAATTTGTATTCACATAATCAAAGAATGACATATAAAAAGGCATTCCCACATTTGAACCTATACTTGCAAGTTGTTTTAATTTCTTATTTATTTTTTCATTTTTAGTTTCTCCTTTAGATACTTCTGAGTAGTACAATGCATATTTAAGTAAATCCGTCAATAAATCCTCTTTTTTGATAGGCTTACTTTCACAAAAAGATTTAAACTCAAAATATAACTCGTCCAATTTACATATTTTACGGGTATAAACAGTCAAATAATCCCTGAAGAACATTGTTGGTTCATCATTTGTACACTCTTCTATTTTTATCCAGTATCTATTATAATAATCCTCTTGTTCTTTTTTTGTTAGAGACATTAACAAATAGTTCCGTATTTTATCTGCTTCTGTTAAATCCTTTCCTGTTGAATTAAGACTTTCAAATATTAGTTGCGGATTATCCTCTCTTTCCAGTCTCAAATCAATAATGACAAGTTTTTCAATTGAAGTAAAAATTTCTTCAGCAGTTAAATTACTATGAATAACTTTATCATAGAAAAAATTGTAATTTTGAGTTATGCCGGAATTACTTATAAATTCATTGTTTTTATTGTCAAAAATTTTGTCGTAGGCTGATTTATCTCTTTCTATGGGACATAATTTTATATTTCGCTCACTTTCTTTATACTTTGCTATAAGATATGTTTCGGTAATTTCATCTATAAGAGAATTTTTCTCACAAACTAAATCTTTATTCTTGATTGCATTCACCACAGCCAAAAGTAAAAGAGAAATAGTTGTTATTCTCTGTTGTCCGTCTATTACTAATAAATCATCAGAAATTTCATCAGCATTAACTGTAACAATAGATCCGAAGAAATGATTAGGAAGATTATTTCTATGTATCTTTAATAAATCTTCGAATAATCTCCTGCAATTATCTATCTTCCATGCATAAGTCCTTTGATATAACGGTATAATAAATTGCTGGCTATTTCCGTCAAATAACTTCCGTATCTTTGTTGCGTAACGCATAATTTTCTTTCTGTTTTCTATTATTAATAAAATCTTATTTTATATCATTTTCTATTTGTCGGATAATTTTTGCGGGAACACCGCCGACAAGAGAATTATCGGGGACATCTTTGGTAACAACTGCGCCTGCTGCAACTACAACATTATTACCTATTTTCACACCCGGCAATATCGAACAATTACCACCTATCCACACATCATTACCTATATATACGGGACTTGCAAGTGATATATGCTCTCTTCTGCCTTTCGGAGTTATAGGATGGCCTACTGTTGTTATCAATGTATTAGGGCCAATCATTACATTATTGCCGATATGCACCTCTCGGATATCCAATATTGTAATATTAAAGTTGCCGATAAAATTATCACCTATAAAAATATTCTTTCCTCTGTCGCAATTGAATGTCTTGGCAATCCAAACTTTTTCTCCTACACTGCCGAGCATCTTTTTCAAATGGTCATACTGCGCTTGGTAATCCGATTCGGCTATGTTATTGTATATATTACAATTTATCATAGCCTGCTCTTTTAATTTTACCATCTCTTCATCGTCAAAGCAACCCGGTAATCCTGCATTTATTTTCTCAAGTTCCGTCATGCTATACACTCTTTACTTGTTCTTTGATGTAGTTCAGGGCGTTGGATATGCCGTCTTTGTCTTTGCCTCCTGCAGTTGCGTAGAACTTTTGGCCGCCTCCGCCGCCTTTGACGAATTTGGCTGCTTCGCGGACTATCTTGCCTGCATCCAATCCTTTTTCTACCATACTGTCGCTTAACATTACAGTCAGCATTACCTTATCTCCCACGATGTTTGCTCCTGCAAAACAAAACTCGTTGTATTCTCCGCGGAA
>JAFTFU010000010.1 GCA_017458285.1 Clostridia bacterium
TGAAATATTTTTATTTATTTAAAATAAATTAATATACTTTACCTAAATTAAATAATTAAAAATAATCAAAATTAATAAATTACTAATAAGAAAGTAATCAATTTATTAATATTACTGATTGATTAATTTTTAATGATGTTCTATATATTTTCTTAATAAATTTTTAAGAAATTAAATTAGTCTTGAAGTTGGCAATTTTCAATAGCTTTGTTTAGTTCTTCAACAAATGCATCATTTTGTTCATAAACTGCACCTTCAAAGGTAGATCTAAGAACTTCCTCAATATCATTTTTGGCCATGCTTTCTAAATCGATCATTTCTTTGATAGCTTCTGGAATTACACTTGTTAAAGTTTTAATCAATTCGCCAACAGTTTTAATTATCATTTCTATTACTTTATTAATAATAACTCCACCTAAAATATCACAAACGCACCTTTTAACTATATTTCCACACTCCTTATTAAATTTATGTTTCGCCGCTTTGTAAGCATATATCATAGCATCATTGACTTTTTCATGCCAAGGCTTATCATCTTCATTTTTCATACTAAATCCCCAAACGTAATCGCTGAATTTTCTATAGAATTTTTTCATAGTTTTTCTATAAACTTGTTTAATTAATTTTTTTCCTAAATCGAAGCAAACATCAGCGATAGCATCTAAATCTAATCCGAGTCTATAAATATGATATCTCAAGTCATATCTTGCATTATCCATATGCCATGAATTCCAATCCATTCTCCAATAGACATTTCTTTCCATTTCAACCAATATTTTATCAACACCTTGTCCATTGCATTTTGATAATTGAGTTTTGTATTCGAACATTTCAATAGCAACTTCTGAGAAATTTTCCGGGTTGATAATTCTGACAAAATCTCCTATAATTTTCCCTATAGCTTTCATTGGATTGAAACAATCTTGTAAAAGTCTGAGAGAAACAAGTCCGTTTAATTCTTCGCAAATAGTTTTTAATTGTTCGTCAACTTTGTCATTTAATTTTTGCATCATATCTTGATGAATTTTATTTAATACATTGGTTCCTTCTTTCATTCTATCTTTATCACAAATTTTTAAAGCTTCAATTATAAGTGGTTCAGCTTTTTCAGCATATGTTTTATAAAGAAAAGCGAAAGGACCAATAATTGGAGGAACTATTTTATGGACAGCTGCTGAGAATAATTTGCCAATACCATCTTTTATAGGTTCAAATGCGGTCATCATTTTATTTTTTATTTGGTTATTAAAATCATTTTTTTTTTCGATGATAGTTCCAATAACTTTATCTAAAGCACTTTGGATTGTTCCTCTTACTTTTTTACTTGCTTCATATGCCGCATTCCATGCAGGTGGGACAGCCGCATCAACAGCGGCCGATATTACTTTATAAGCAAGTTTTAAACTTGCTCTTCTCGGAGCTTCTGCTGTAGGGACAGCAGCGTAAACATCATGGCTGACACTTTTCCACACTTCTCTTGTGATTAATTTAGACATGGCGTTTGTTGGATCATCATATTTTATATCACCCCAAACCCATAAATCGTATTTTGTAGCTCTAAATGCAGCTTCAAATATTTGGACATCGAGAGGATCTTCTTCATATAAACCGACAAATTTGGTGAAAGCCTCATCGTTTACGACTGCCTCTATATTTTTTAATTGCTGCAAATATTCGTTGAGAAGTTTGACACGCTCATTTAGGAAATCATCTGTTAAGTTTCTTATCCCTATTTTGGAAGAAGCAGGCGGAAGAACACAATCTTTATTTAATAGTTTTTTCAAAGTTTTATGTAATTTTTCGAATTCTTTGAATCTTCTTTCTTTTTCTACAACTTTTGGTCCCATTGAAGTTTTTATAACATAAGCTGCATAAGGATCGTATTCTGAATCTCTAATTACATATCTATCTAAATCTATTCTTAATTCTGGAGGCTTTAAAGGTTCCATTTTACCTCTAGGGAATAAAGGCTTGAATCCTAAATTTAATATATTGGTACAATAATCAGTCATAATCTCGAGAGAAGTTCCTCTCACAGGTATTTCTGGAATATCTGGAACTTGAGCATCTTCTCCGTGGATTCTCTTGTAATATCTAGTTTTGTAATTTCTATCCTTATCTACTTGAGCCTTTCTTTCTTCTTTGAGTCTATATTCTGATTCTTTGTTTCCTACAATAACCAACTGTGTTTGCAAAGCGTAATTTTTAGCAAAAACTGTAACAGCATGCTTTACACTTTCTGTAATTTTCGATTGAGTGGAAGCATTTATTGGATTTTTAGGGATAAATTTGTGTATGAAATCCATTTTATTATTTTAAATAAAATTATTAAGTTATGTAGTGATTATGTATAGCATTAGATATATTATTTTATTTTTATCAAAAATAATTATTTATTTAAAATTAATAATATATTTGATATTTTTTTTTATACATTTAAATTCCATATCATCGATTAAATTAATTTTTACTTTCTGCATCAATATAAAATTTAAAATTTTTAA
>JAFTFU010000089.1 GCA_017458285.1 Clostridia bacterium
CAGTTAATTTAGCTGCTGGATCAACAGACCAAGAAAAAATTGTGGAATTAACAGTTCCAAATGAACCAAAAACAGGAAACTATAATATTCAATTAGAAAAAGTAGATAGCTTAAACAATGCTACAAAATTACAAGGGGCAGAGTTTGAAGTAAAAGTAAATGGTGGAACAGCACAAAAATTAACGACAGACGAAAATGGACAATTAAACATAAATGACATTAATTTAACTGCAGTTGGAAAACAAACAATAACAATAAAAGAAACAAAAGCTCCAAATGGATACAACAAATTATTAACTGGAGATTTAACAATTGAAGCAACAGTTGGAGAAGATGCAGACAAATTTAAAGTTACAGGAGTAACAATAACAAGTGGAAGTGAAAGCGGAAGCACAGCTCAAGTTGTTCAAGGAACAATCAATACAGTAAAGGTAACAGTACCAAACGAAAAAATAACAGGAAAATATAATCTACAAGTAATAAAAGTAGACAGTAACAATTCAAACACAAAATTACAAGGGGCAGAGTTTGAAGTAAAAGTAAATGGTGGAACAGTACAAAAATTAACAACAGACGAAAATGGGCAATTAAGCATAAATGATATTAAACTAGAAAACCAAGAAAAACAAACAATAACAATAAAAGAAACAAAAGCTCCAGATGGATACTATCAATTACTTGAAGAAGAATTAACATTAGAAGCAACAGTAGGACTTGAAGACGGTAAATATAAAGTAACTAATGTTCAAATTAAAAACACTGACAAAAAAGGAAGTACAGCAGTTTTAGAGGGAAGTACTGTAAAGGTAACAGTACCAAACGAAAAAATAACAGGAAAATATAATTTACAACTAGTAAAAGTTGATAAAGACGATACAACTAAAACACTTCAAGGAGCAGAATTCGAAATCAAAGTAAATGGTGGAGAAGCAAAAACTGCAACAACAGACAGTAATGGACAATTAAGTATAAATGATTTAGTAATAGAATCAAAAGGAAAACAAACAATAACAATAAAAGAAACAAAGGCTCCAGAAGGATACAAAAAAATATTAACAGGAGAACTTACAATAGAAGCTACTGTTGAAGTTATAGATAATAAATACGAAGTAACAAGTGCTCAAATAACAAGTTCAAATGCAAATGGAAGTAGTGTTAGATTTGTAGAAGATAGAGCAGGTGCTATTAACAAAGTAATTGTAACAGTACCAAATGAAAAAATAACAGGAAAATACAATTTACAATTAATAAAAGTAGATAGCAATGATACAAGCAAAAAATTATCAGGAGCAGAATTTGAAATCAAAGTAAATGGTGGAGAAGCAAGAACTGCAACAACAGATACTAATGGTCAAATCAATATAAATGATTTAATATTAGAATCAAAAGGAAAACAAACAATTACAATAAAAGAAACAAATGCTCCAAATAAATATAAAATCAGCTTAACAGAAGAACTTACAATTGAAGCAACAGTAGATGTTGTAAATGATGAATATAAAGTAACTAGTGCAGTAATAAAAAATGCTGATGCAAAAGGAAGCAATGTAACATTAGATGGAAGTACAGTAAAAGTAACAGTACCAAACGAAAAAATAGTAGGAAATTACAACATAAAAGTTGTAAAAGAAGATGTAAATGGAAACAAATTAGCAGGTGCTAAATTTAAAGTAGAATTATTAGATAACCAAAATAATGTTGTAAAAACATATGAAAATCTAGTAACAAATGCTGAAGGTGTAGCACAAACTGAAAACATCCAAGTTTCAGAAGAAGCAACATATACTTATAGAGTAACAGAGACAGAAGCACCAAGCAAATACATCAAAGAAGATACTGCTACTATAATAAAAGTAACATCTAAGTTTGTAGACGGAGAATATGCAATTGAATATCAAAAAGTAAGTGGAAATGAAAAAGAAATTTCTCTAACAGGAAATACAGTTCAAGTTACAATGGTAAACAAACAAATCGATCTAGCATTAAGAAAATCTATAACAAAATTAAATGATACAGATGTAAACAGATTACCAGATGTAGATAGTACAAAGTTAACAAATAAAACTGAAACAACAGCAAACTACAATCATGCAAAAACACCAGTGCTTGTAGATACAGGAGACTACATTGTATACACATTAAGAATATACAATGAAGGAACAATAGGTGCATATGCAGGAGAAATAAAAGATTACTTACCAGCAGGAATAAAATATATTGAAGGAATAAACACAAATGGAAAATACAAAATAGAAGCTTCAAGTGACGGAAGAACTCTTACAATAACAAATGTTGGAAAACAAGTAATCCCAGCATATAACGGAGAAGGAACTCCAAAATATGATGAAATACAAATAAAATGTCAAATAACAGCAGAAAGAACAATACAACCAGTAACATTAACAAACATTGCAGAAATAACAAAATATATTGACGAAAAGGGAACAGAAAGAACATCAGATAGAGATTCAGAACCAGGAAACTTCCCAGAAGACAAAAAGACAGATAGAGAAAACTACAATGGAAGCGGAAAAGACGGAAACTATGTAAAAGGACAACAAGACGATGATGACTTTGAAAGAGTAATATTAAGACAACAATTTGACCTAAGCTTAAGAAAAGTAATAACAGAAGTTGATGGAGTATCAACAGGAAATGATAGAAAAATAAATATTACAGGATTAAGCGAATTAAAAGATGGAACACAAACAACAGCAAATTACAACCATGTAAAAACACCAGTAACAGTAGAAAATGGAAGCATTGTAAAATACAATATCAACATTTACAACGAAGCAGCAGTTGACGGAATAGCAACAATTGTAAAAGACCAATTACCAACTGGAGTAAAACTAAACTTAAGTAGTTTAACGGCTGAAGGTGAAAAATATTACCTAACATCAACTAAAGGAAATAAATATGAAGTAAATTATAATGAACAAACAAATGAAATTACTTTCACATTAGTAGAACAAAAAGCAAATTTAGCAGCATTTGTTGGAAGAAATACATTAGACCAAGACACATTAGAATTTACATGTACAGTAAACTATGTAGCTGATACAAAACAAAACACATACTTTACAAACATAGCATATATTTATGAAGAAAAAACAGCTGATGGAATTGTGATAACAAATCAGCAAAAAGAAGATAGAGACTCAGAACCTTATACAAATCCAACAAACAACAATAAAAATAAAGCAGATGACTTAAAAACAGTTGGAGACATAGGATATAAAGGAAATGAAAGCAATCCAAGCAATTTATCACAAACAGACACATTCTATAAAGGACAACAAGATGATGACGACTTTGAAAAATTAGTAATGAAGCCAAAAGCATTTGACTTGAAGTTAATTAAATATATTACAGAAGTAAATGGTTTAGATACAGAAAACAGAGTGTTAAGTATAGACATGAGTAAAATCAATACACAAGACCCAACAACAGGAAAACAAATAACAACAGGTGATTACAAATTACAAAAAAATCCAGTAGCAGTTGAAGCAGGAGATTTTGTAACATATACATTCAGAATTTATAATGAAGGAGATTATGATGGATATGCAGAGGAAATCTCAGAAAACTTGCCAGAAGGATTAGAATTTGTAGTAGTTGCAGATGATACAATTTATGCATGGGACGGAAAAGAGTTAAAAGATGTAACTCAAGAAGCCAAAGATTATAACATGTATGAAAAAATATTAAATACAAATAATGTATGGAAATATAATAAAAATTCTTCAATTATTACAACAGATATATTATCAAAACAAAAATCTAATGATAATATAATAAAAGCTTATGGAATAGAAGGATATAATAATTATGCAGATAAAGCAAACAAAATTGATTATAAAGAATTATCAGTAATATTCAAAGTTAAGGCAGATATTAACCCAAATGAAACAATCAGAAATGAAGCTGCAATATCTAAAGATACAGCTATTGATAAACAAGGTAGCACAGTAGATGTTGATGATAGAGATTCAACACCAGGAAATAATGATGATAGCTGGAAGAAAGATAATTCAGATAAATTCTATGATGAAGACAAAAAATGGCCTATATATGGAGAAGACGATGAAGATTACGATAACATCATAACAAAAGCATTTGACTTAAGTTTAAGAAAACAAATAGTAAAAATAAATGATGATTTATATTCAACAAGATTTGCAAGATTAGATACAACAAATAGTGAACAAAACACAATCTATAATTATTATGACGTAAATAGCCATAAACCAGCAGTAAAAGCTGGAGACATTGTAACATATTCAATAAGAGTATATAACGAAGGTCAAATAGACGGATATGCAAAACTAGTTGTAGACGATTTACCATCAGGCTTAGAATTCTACTCAAGCACATATAATGGAGTAGATTACGGATGGACTAAAGTCCAAGGAACAGAAAAAACATATCAAACAGACTTCTTATCATATGAAAAAGATACAAATAAAGGAACATCTAAATCAACACTTATAAAAGCTTACACAGGAAGTGGGGAAGCAGATTATAAGGAAATTTACATGGTATGTAAAGTAAAAGATGATGTAACAACTAAAGATTCTTTACTAAACGTAGCACAAATTGCAGATGATAGCGGTTCAAGAGGAAATAGCGTTAAAGATAAAGATTCAATACCTGGAAAAACAGACAAAGAAAATAAATGGAAAAATGAAGACGACTTAGACATCGAAAACTTAAGATTAAAAGAATTTGATTTAAGTTTAAGAAAATTCATTACTGAAACAGAAACTACTTCAGGAGAAAAAAATCTAGTTGCAGGTAGAAATCCAGTTGTATCATATGATAATGGAAAATTAAAATACACTCATACAAAAGACCCACTAACAGTACATGTTGGAGATGTTGTAACATACACATTAAGGGTTTACAACGAAGGTGAAATAGACGGATATGCAGCAACTGTAAAAGATAATATTCCTGAATATTTAGAATATTTACCAGATATGGCTACAAACAAAGCTTATGAGTGGAAAATGTTCGACAAAGACGGAAAAGAAACAACAAATGTTAAAGATGCCGTATATGTTGAAACAGAATACTTAGCAAAAGGTCACGGAGAAGAAGCTGGAAATGAAAACTCTACTAAGAACTTAATTAAAGCATTTGATAGCAATAAAGAAATTAGTAGCGTAAATCCAGCATACAAAGAAGTAAAAATTGCATTTAAAGTAAAAGATCCAAATTCAAACAAACTTATAATTACTAACTTTGCAGAAATATCAGAAGATACAGATTCAGAAGGTAAACCTGTAATCGATAAAGATTCAACTCCAAATAATGGAAAAGGAACACCAACTGAAGATGATGAAGATATAGAAAACATAAAAGTAGAATACTTTGATTTATCATTACTAAAATATGTAACAAAAGTAATTGTAAATGAAAATGGAAAACAATCAGTAACACAAACTAAAAATGTTGGTGACAAAAATGATGTAGTACCAAGAGTTGAAATTAATAAAGACAATATAAACAAAACACAAGTAAAATTTGGATATACAATTAAAGTAACAAACGAAGGAGATATAGCAGGTTACGCTAAAGAAGTAACAGATTATATCCCAGCAGGATTGAAGTTTGATGCTAAAGATAATCCAAATTGGAAGGATGAAGGAAATAATATAATTTCAACAAGAGCATTAGAAAATACTTTATTACAACCGGGACAAAGCGCAGAAGTTGAAGTAATTCTTACATGGATAAATGGTCAAGATAATTTAGGCTCAAAAATAAATACTGCAGAAATTTCTGAAGATTATAACAACAAGGGAGTACCAGATAGAGACTCTACTCCAGACAATAGAAAACCAGGAGAAGATGATATTGATACGGCAGAAGTTCTATTATCTATCAAAACTGGTGGAGGATTAGATGTAGTTTATGTAAGATTAGCTTTAGGATTATTAGTAGTAATGTTGATTGGTACAGTTGCAATTAAGAAATTTGTACTTTAATATGACAAATAAAGCATAATTAAAAGTTGGGGTGAACAAAAATGCATCTCAACTTTTTGTTTTTTTTAGGTGTGGGTAAATCTTCTGGCATAGTTTCACCATTTTGTGCCATTAAATAACAAATATAACGAGTTAATTTATAATCTATAATCGTTTTATTGACGTCAGTGAAATGTTCAAATACACTAAAATCACTATTTTTGCTAGATAGTTTAGTCTTATCATTTTTTCTTTATTTATTAAATTTTTATATCATTAAACAAAAAAATCAAGTTCAACAAAAAACGACAAAACGTAACAAAAAAGTAATATAAATGTAATAGTTTTGTAACAAAACAGCAAACTAAGTCAATCGTAAGGAAAGCTTAGAAAGACAATAAAAACACAAAAACAAAAGGAAAAATTTAAAGTTGAAAAAAGCCTATAAAATAAGTATAATATCAAGTGAGGGAGACTGCTTAAATAGTGTATAATATGCCAATGATTTTGGCTGTAATAAAATTAAAAAAATAAAAAACAGGAGGTATCACATGAGAGGGAAAAAACATGTAGAAAAGGCAAGAAAATTAAACAAGAAAAAGATAGGCATTATTATAGCGATAGTTATTGCAATAATTGCGATTAGCATGGCTATGATATTTAACACAAGAAAAGAAAAAGTAAACATAGAACTTAATCCCGAACTTGCAAGAACGATGAAGTATGCAAGAGTAGAAAATGGAGAAGAAAAATTAAAAGTAAAAAATGAAGATGGAGCAGAAGAAGATTTTGCATTCGTTGAGTTTGATGCGTTCTTCTTAAAGGATTTAGACGGAGACGGATATGCAGACGGAGTTCGTGGAACATGCAGGGAAGTTGGAAAAGAAGACACTCTTTACATGGAACTTAAAGTGTTAACAAATGGATATCTAAAAGACGGAAAAATCACAG
>JAFTFU010000090.1 GCA_017458285.1 Clostridia bacterium
ATGAATTATATACTTCTTGTTATCCATGTCCTATGTGTTTATCTGCAATAATTTGGTCAAATATAAAAAAAGTATATTACGGAAATACTAAAGAAGATGCTGCTAATATTGGATTCAGAGATGATTATATATATAATTATATTAAAAATTTAACAGATAATATTGAGAATAATAACACATTAAATTTAGAATGTATAGATAGAGAAGAAACAATAAAATCATTTAATAAATTTTTAGAGAAAAGTGATAAAACAATATATTAGAAAAAGTAGACGAAAATAGGCTTTTATTAAAGCTATTGGTGGAGTAGACCTTAGATATCCACAATAAGTAGTAGCGACGAGTAAAAAAAATTAAAAACTTTTTCAAAAAAGCTTACATTTTTTTTTGGAAAAGTGGTATGATATTAATCAATAAAAATAGTAATCAATGTGTAGCAGAAATGTGTAAATCCAATTGTATTTGGAATTACACATTTTTTGTTGTATCTAAAAATTTGTTGAAACAGTTTTTAACTACCAAAAATTTATTATAGAACCAATTTGTAGATACATCTTCAAGTAGGTTTGCAATAAGTAGAAGCACTTGATTATAATAAAAAATTAAAAATAGGAGGAATTAAATTGGAAGAACCAAAAAAGAACAAGATGGCAGAACAACCTATAAAAAAATTAATTTGGAAAATGGGATTGCCAATGATTATATCTATGGTACTACAAGCGTTATACAATGTAGTTGATAGTATATTCGTAACAAATATGGGAGAGCAAGGGGCTATTGCAAATCAAGCACTTACAATTGCATTTCCTGTACAAATTTTAATTATTGCAATAGGAGTTGGAACAGGTGTAGGATTAAATGCACTACTTTCAAAAAGTTTAGGAGAAAAAGATACAGAAAAAGTAAAGAGTGTTGCGGGAAATGGCATATTTTTAAGTGTTTGCATATTTTGTGTGTTTTTATTGTTTGGAGCTTTGGGTTCAAAATGGTTTATTAGCATTTTTGCATCTAAAAATGAAGAAGTAATATCTATGGGAACAACATATTTACAAATTTGTTGTTGTTTCTCACTTGGAGCAATAGGTTATACAGTTTATGAAAGGTTTCTACAGTCAACTGGAAAAACTATGCTATCTACGATTGCACAAATATCAGGAGCAGTTACAAATATTGTTTTAGATTATGTGTTTATATATCCATGTAAGATGGGGGTAGCACGGAGCAGCATGGGCAACAATTATAGGACAATTTGTTTCTTTAATAGTTGCAATGATATTTCATTATAAATTAAATAAAGAAATAAACGGTAATATTAAATACATTAAACCAAACTTTAAATTAATAAAAGGAATCTATAATATTGGTATTTCTGCTGCAATTATGCAGGCATTACTTTCAGTTATGATGGCTGGAATGAATGCAATATTAGCTCACTCTAAAGCAGATCCAACTATATTAGTAGGCTCATTTGGAATTTATTATAAGATACAACAGATAGCGTTATTTTCAGCATTCGGTTTATCAAATACAATAATTTCTATTCTATCATTTAATTATGGAATGAAAGATAAATTAAGAATCAATGATTGCATTAAATATGGAATAATAGACACTTTTATTGTTACTATTATTTTAACATTTATCTTTGAACTGTTTGCAAGACCAATAGTAGCATTATTTGGATTAACAGGAGGAACAACAAACGAAATTATTGAAATATGTCGGAATAGCGTTAAGAATTGCAAGTATAGGCTATATATTTATGGGATTTTCAATAGCAGTACAAGGTGTTTTACAATCATTAGGATATGCTATAAGGCCACTAATAATATCTATTTTAAGGTTAGTTGTATTTGTATTCCCAATAGCGTACCTATTTACATTATCAAATAATGTTACTCATGTGGTGTGGTGGACTTTCCCAATAGCGGAAATACTTACAGCTATTATTTCGATATTTATATTGAAAAAATCATACAAAGAAAAGATATCTGTAATAAATTAAGACTAGCTTAAATGCTAGTAAATGGAATAATAAAATTGATAGATGAAAAAAACAATAATTAATGTAATGTTCGCAATATTTATATATTCCGAATAAGTTAAATAAAAAATAATAAGACTGATAATTAAAATATCGGTCTTTTATTAAAATTATTAAAGAAGGTTGCGAAAGACTTGTTTTTAATTAAAAAGTAATATATAATGTGTTACAGAATGCAATAATATTTGAGGTAGAGAAAAAATATGGGATATATATTAAATTTAAGAAAACAAAAAGGACACACTAAGTAATAGTTTATTCAAAGCCAAAGATACTATTGAAATTAAATGTCCAAATATAAATGGAGATACATCTTATGATTTAAATACAGATAACCATAAAGTAACATTTGTAAATTATATAAAAGCAAAAGAAGTATATGGACATTTATTTAAAAAATTAGGAGATATAAATATGTTTGGAATAATAGAAATAGGAAGTAACAATACTAAAACACATATATATGAAAAAGAAAAAGTAATATATGAAAATAGTACAACAATAAAATTTAAGAAAAACTACTTAGACGAAAATAAAATAAAAGAAAGCGATTTAGAAAATCTATATGAAGTCATTGATAAAGCAAGAGAATATACAAATAATATATACATATATGGTTGTAGTATTTTTAGAAATATAACACCAAAAGAGCTAAATGAAATAAATGAGAAAATAAAAAGTAAATATAATACTGAAATACAAGTAGTTTCTCAAGAAGATGAAGCGAAATATACAGCTATAGGATGCTATAGTAAAATAGAATATAATGGAAATATTTGTGTGTTTATTGGTGGAGGAGGTTCAATAGAACTTGTATTTGTTAATAATGGAAAAATTATTGATCAAAAATATTATGATTTTGGAGTAGTAGATATTACCAAAAAATTTGAAAGCTTAAAAAAAGATATTCCAGACTGCACCTTTGACGAAGTACAAGCTTATATTAACACTTTAATTGATGATTCATATATTAAAGCTGATATCTTAATTTTAGCAGGAGGAAACCATTTATACTGGTATAATAATGCCGGATATGAACTAATGAAAAATACATTATATAAAAATGAAAATCAAAAGTATATGATAACAGCTGAAATGAGCGATAAATATGATAGAGATGCGCTTGAAACATCTTTAGATAGAATAAGAAAGAACAGTGATAACCCAACGTGGTTTGACAATACTAGAGCAATGAGAATATTTACTAACCTGATATCACACAAAATTAATGCAAAATACATAATACCAACTAAAATTAATATGGAAGATGGACTAAAAAAGGAATTAATGAAAAAGGTTTGATGCAGCACCATTAGCAACAAAAGAAATAGAAAAAGCAAAGAAAATAATTGAAGAATAATTGGAGGAAACGATGCACTATGTAAAAGCAAAATCTATTCTCACAAAATGGAATGCTATGAATATATATCGAGGTTGCACACATGGTTGTATTTATTGTGATAGTAGAAGTAATTGCTATAATTTTGACCATAAATTCGAAGATATTGAAGTTAAAGAGAATGCACCTGAATTACTTGAAAATATATTAAAATCAAAAAGAAAAAAGTGTATGATAAGTACAGGCTCAATGAGTGATCCATATATGCCAATAGAAAGTAAATTAGGGTTAACAAGAAAATGTTTAGAGGTAATTGATAAGTATGGATTTGGTGCAACAATAATTACGAAATCTGATTTAATTTTAAGAGATTTGGATTTATTGAAAAGTATAAATAAAAAATCAAAATGTGTAATACAAATGACACTCACAACTTATGATGAAGAATTATGCAAAAAGCTAGAGCCTAATGTATGCACTACTAAAAGAAGATTTGAAGTTCTAAAAATATTAAATGAAAATAACATTCCAACGGTAGTATGGTTTAGTCCAATACTTCCATATATAAATGATACAAAGGAAAATATGCAAGGAATTTTAGACTATTGTATCAAAGCAAATGTAAAAGGTATTATATATTTTAATGCAGGTATGACTTTAAGAGATGGAGATAGAGAGTATTATTATTCACAATTAGATAAATTATTTCCTAATTTATCTAAAGAGTATATAAAAAAATATGGAAGTAGTTATAATGTAATTAGCAAAAACAATGATGAACTTATGGAAATATTTAATAATACTTGTAAAGAACACAATATTATTCATACTCCAGATGAGTGTTTTAAATATACAAGTGAATATATTGAAGAAGATAATCAAATAACATTATTTTAATAACATAATATTGATATTGTCTTGTTCGCACTATTTGGAAGTATTAAGTTTAAAGAAAGCAACAATACTAAAACACAAATATATGAAAAAGGAAATTTCTGAAGGATTAGAACAATTGCTTGATTTTATATAAAAAATGTTATATATTGAATAAAAAAAATAGAGGAATGAAAATATATGAAATGTGTATTAATGAACAAAAACAAAGAAATAGCAGTACTAGAATTGAATACAGAATTTAATATAATAGAAAAAATATATGAAGTGTACAATATAGAATATGCTCCATTATCATTCAAAAATGCTTTTTACAGTAAAACCACCAATAATGAAAAAGCATTAAACCAATGGTATAGGGGCAGAGGAATACCAGATTGGAGAAAAGATTTAAAAAGTTTACTTGAAAACTTAAATATCAAATCTACGGAAGAACTTTTAAATAAATCTTATGGGTTATCATTATCAGACCAATATTGGATCAAAGAAGAGAGTCAAAAAGAGTTAAAATGGGAAAATATAAACTTCTTTACAAATGAATTTAAATATAAAGGTTATTTAAAAGTTTCTTTAAGTTCATCTAACAATAATGAAGAAATTGATTTGTATTCACCCAATAACACTACAGACGGGATGCTTCAAAAAGCATGGATAATAGAAAATGGAAAAAGAGTTTTAGTAAAAGGATCATATTATTCAGCAAATCAAGAACCAATAAATGAATGGTTAGTATCACAATTATGCCAGAAATTAAATTTTGATTATTGTGATTATAGTATAGATGTTATTGGAGGAAAAATAGTTTCAAAATGCGAAAATTTTATAAACGAAAATCAAGAAATAATTACCGCTTATGATATTTGGACCTCAGAAAAGAAAGACAATAATACAAGTGATTTTGAACACTATATAAATATCTTAGAAAAAAATGGAATAGTAAACGCCAAAAAAAGTCTGCAAGATATGATTTTAATTGACTTTTTGGTTATGAATTTTGATAGACACTTAAAAAACTTTGGAGTAATAAGAAATGTTGAAACATTAAAGTGGAAAAAATTAACACCTATTTTTGATACTGGAGAAAGTATGCAATGTAACA
>JAFTFU010000091.1 GCA_017458285.1 Clostridia bacterium
AATGCCATATCTTTAAACATAATATCGTTAATATTCCATTGAGCAAGTAGATTATTTAAGAAAAATTCTTCTACTCTATCTGCTAAAGGAAGTCCTTCTCTCTCAAACTTATCTTCTAGTATTGGCTTTAATTCTTCTATAGTTCCTTTTATAAGTTTTGTAATTATTCCATCTTTTTCAGCCTTTTTTTCTACATCCTCTCTTTCTACATCCGCAAATAATATTTCATCTAAACGATTTTCATAGTCAATAGTAGTCTTTTTTTCATCTAGTAAAATGGTAGAAAGTACTGTAATATAGTTATCAAGTTCTGGCAATTTATGGAAATGTTCTCCTGCTTTTGCATAGCCTTTAACTTCTATTAACGAAGTTTCTCCGTTCTTTACTCTAATTATTCTATATAATTCTTGTGTTATTGCATTTTTTATATAAGTCTTTATTAACTCTTCGCCTTTCATTTCTTCGTTTTCTCCTATCAATAAAAAATCTCCTTCTTCACCTTTTTTGTAAGTCGTATCTAATTCTATTTTAGGCATTCTTATAGCTAAAAGATTTCCACTGTCTGATAAAGGTGCTATATAATAATTTGCAGAATATTCATTACTTTTTTTATAGAATTGATAAAATGCATTCTTATAATAAACATTGCTATCTACAACATTAGAAATTTCTTGCCCTTCCATAGTAACTATGTATGTAAGTTCTCCATAATTTTCACTGTTTTCGTTTTGTTTTTGCACCGCTGTTAGTAGAGGAGAACTACTTTCATCTATCATTAAATTGTTTCCTTTAATTTCTGCAATATTATGAGTTTTAAATGCACCATCTATTTTTTGGGACATTCTACCTAATTTACTATTGTAAGTATAAGAAAATCGTTGAACTATTTTACCGTCTACAGTTACATTATATGAGGAATCTGCAGATTCTGTATGTATTACATTTGCTAATGCTTTTGCTAATTGTAAATATTCAGGCCTATTAGCCATCATTATATTTTTAACAGTATCCTTATCTTGTCTAGAAACATTAGATACTACATTAATAACTAGTTTAATTATATTATTTTTGTGGAAATCACTTAATTTATCTAATGCTTCTACTGAAATATTTTTAATACCTATAGCATATAGTAAACTTTGTATATCTTTATTCTTTTTTAAAGCTGAAAAATCAATATCTTTTACTTTTTCTACATTTATATTACCTCCATTATCAAATATTGTTTTATCTAAAACATAGTTATCTTCATTAATGCTTTTTGACCAAGTATCCATTAATGATACTGCTCCAGAATGCATATTTAATGTAGTTTCTCTAAGTTCGCTTTGATCTACAGATCTTATAAAATCTACATTGAAAGCGTTTACAAATTTAGCAGCTAACTGTTTGTCTTTTTTTAACATAACTATTACTTGTCTAAGCCATGGTTCTGTGCCTAAATTATCTGCTAAAATATTAATAATATCTTCGCTTGTAGTTATTAATTTATCACTGCATAAATCTTGTATTTTTCCATAAGCAGAAGTAAAGTTTAAGAATTTTAAAGAACCTAAAACATTGTATACTGGTCTTCCTTTAGAATCTACCATATATATTCTAGATAATGCGTATCTTACTTCTTTTGTAACTGTATCAGAAGTTTTACTAGTAAATGCAGGTTTGTTTATTCCAGGATCTGCCCAACCAGATTCTTCTATATCTTCAATCTCTTCTGATTCTGATATATTTATATTAAGATCTTTAAATCTTTCATCTAGTATATATCCATTTAGACTTGATGATTTTTGTAAAGCACGATTAAATAATTCTATAAATAATTCTGGAACTCCTTCTGATGATTGACTTGAGTCTAATTTATCTAATAGAGATTCTCTTCTTTCTATTATTTTTTTAGCTTCTTCGGTAGTATACCCCTGCCCTTCTATAGTTTCTATTTTATTTAGAAATGGGGCTCCTTTCCTACAAAGATATGTATATACCCTATTTGCTACTTCTTGTATTCCTCCATATTCTTTTATCCAATCTTCTGGAGTATATTTTTTATAATTATTTATTTTAGTATTGAGTATATTTATTTTTTCGTAAGCTAATTTTTTATCCTCTTCTGTTGCAGTATTAGAATCTATAATATCTTGACATTTTTTTATTTCTCTACCTAAAACAACTTTCATTTGTCTATAAGCCATTGAATCTGAATACATATTAGGCATTAACCAAGAATCTATTTTTGATGCTATTGCCTCTGTTAAATCTGCAATATCTTTAGAGGAATAAGTATTGGCTAAATTAGATTTATTTTTATATTTAACATTATAACCAAATTCGAATTTTAATGGTGCTTTTATATTAGCTATTTTAAAGGCTAAAGTATTTAAAGTATTAAAAGGTTGTCTAGGATCTACATCTAATGAAGTATATGTATATTGTGCATAATTACTTCCTTTTTTATGTATTTCTCTTATTGCGGTCATTTGTTTAGTAAAATCATTTTCTTTACCGTCATAAGTTAATTTATCATATCCTGTACTTACTAAATAATCAATTGTTCTTTTATCATTTTCTGTAGCATATATTATATTGTTTAGATGCTTTTGATGATTAGATCCTTTAGGATCTATATAAGACTTTAAATGTTTTTGCACAAGCTTTTTAATTCCTTGTCTAAATACAAGATCTGGAGGTATGCATATTAGTTTATAATATAGATTATTTATCTTTTCTAAAGTACTTTCTCGTGGCACTCCTTCATCATCAAAACTATAATAATAATCAGATTCATTTTCAGGTTTTGGAATAGTTTCTAACTGTGTTATTATATCTTCTAATTCTTTAAGTCGGGGATAATATTTATTTACTCTACTTCTTATCATTTTAGCAGTTTCCCATAATTCTTTATGGAAAACAGACCAAAAATTTATACGTTTTTTAAATAATCTACCTTCTTCATCTTGTATTTTTACTTCTGCATATATAGCATTTTCTTTATATCCCCTTATACTTAGCCTCATTTTAGATAAAGCATTTCTAACCTCTTCATTAGTAGGCAATTGTCTATTATCATACTCAGGTTTTTTGCAATATTGCAATTCATCCGCTTTTATATAATTATTAAGATCTTCAGCAAATACTAATTTTTTATATTTGCCAGAAAGCATTTTTTCTGTAATTTTCAAATGCACATCTCTATAATCACCATTCTCAAATTCTATAATATTTTCTTTGGTTTTATGCTTGAATGCAAAAGTATCTGAATATACTCCACTTCCACTTCCTTCGTTTTGATTTCTTGTTACATATAAAATATTTGATTTATATGGTGTGTCTTTATCTATAAGTTGAAACTCTGGTTTAATTTTTGTTTGAACTGCATTTATATCAACATCGTTCTTTAAATCTAAAGTATTACTTACAATTTTATCACCTATTTTATTTGGCTGAGATAAAGTTACAATATTTTTCAGGATTTCAGAAGTTGCATCCTCTATATTTTCTTTATTTTTATTATTTCCTGTAAAATACCTTTCACTTAATTCTTCTATATAAGAAGAGACTTTTAATCTGGCTGCACCTTTAGATAATCTATAACTTTCAACAGTTTTTGTTAAAATTTCAAATGCTTGTTTTTCTTGAGCAGAAAATCCATTTATGTTCAAACAATAATTTGCCATATCTTTATATAAAAATTATTTATTTGCAAAGTTACAAAATATTTTACAATATTAGTACGGCGATAAAAAAAAGTACACCAGTTATTTACTGATGTACTTTAATTCAAATTTAAACACTTAGCATCTTCTTTAATATGTTTTATATATTTTTCATGAAATTCATAAGCAACAAAACATTTTAAAGCTTTCAGTTGTGCGAGATAACTTTCTTCATTATAATTCTCTGTAATATATAAAACTTTGTAATGTTTTTCATTGTGTTTTTCACAGTCCTCTTCTACAATTTTTCCGTCTTTTGCCAATCCAAAATAAGAAGAAAAGGAACTTGTTTTATATATCATTTTTACATACAGAATACTATTATTTATTTCTGAATATTGTAAATTTGAGAATTCTTTTACACTATAATTGTAATGCATTTCTATCTTCCCATTGTTGTTTTATATATAACCATTTAAGTTCTCTTCTAATTTCATGATTAACTTTTTCTAATAGTTTGATACTATTATCTTTATTCATTTCTGAATAAATATCATGAAAATATATAACATTTTCAGTAGGTAATAATGAGGTTTTTGATATATTATCACTACGCATAGATACTTGCCATGCAAGAATAGCATATTCAGAATTATATAACAGTTTGCCATTCTTACATTCTCCTATATATCTGCACACTTGACCATTTTCTTCAATGCTCATAAGTTGCTTTCCATCTAAATCTTTCCATGTGTAACCATTTAAATATTTCATAGTGTTAATATTTTAGAATCTTTTATAATAATTTCTTTATGTTTTATACCTAAATTTTCCACATTCTTTTTTAGAATATCGCATAATTTTCTATGATTAAAATGATCGTATTTTAAATTTTTATACATAAGTTCATGTAGTACTAAAATAAAAGAATCATTATGGATTTTTATATCCGATATAGTTGGATTTGGAAATGTCGGTAATTTTAAAGGCCTAAAATGCTCCAAATCTAAATGTAAATTACACACATATCCTATAACACATACTTCCTCTTTAGGGCATTTGTAGCAAATATATTTACCTTCAATATCTTTGTATGTTAAATCTGGTAAATTCTTAAGAGTTATTATATCTAACATAAATTTAAACTATTTGTATCTTGTTTTATAATATATTGTTTATAGCATTTATCATAATAATTTTCAAATTGTAAGTAGCTTACTATTCCAGAAAGTTCATCATTGTTTAAAGTAAGTATCTTATAATCTTTTATAGGAAATTTAGGCAATTTAGAAATAAATAGTGTTGTTGCTTCTGCTTTTATCCAATCAATATCTGGGCATACTAATACTAATATATTTTTATCTGAATCTATAAATTTTTTATTATTTAAAGGTATTGGACCAGGAAGACTATATAAAGATTTTTCTGTAATTCCATATATAAAATACTCTGAATTTTCAAAATCTAATGTGTTTATCATAACTTTAACGATTTCCTATCATCTTCTAATTGTGTGAAAAATAATTCTGGTACTTCGTCAATCAGCATTGAACAAACATCCATATTTCTATGTGCAGTTTTTATATAATATTTAGATGGAGAATAGTAATCTACTGCAGTGCATTGAATGATAATAAATTCATTTTCTTTTATACATTTATTTACATCTTCCTTATCTATTGTAGATAGTTGAGAAACTATATCAATTTTACCATCATGTACATATAAAGATATTGCAGTAGTACTATGGAAAGTAATGTTTAATATATTATTATTCAACAAAAAAATGTGCTTATTATGCAATTCAGAATAATTAAATTTTTTTAATAATAAAATTGCCATTTTCTTTAAGTATTAAGTTTTGGAGAAATTAGGCTATATGGCACAATTGTGTTACTTTTCTCTAGTTTTACTCCTTTAGGTATAAATCCTAAAAGATTTCAACTAGAGAAAAGGGCACCATTTGTGCCACTTTGCCTAATATCCATTAATGTTATTAACTATATAACAAACAAGTTGCAAGCAGAAATACTATAAAGGAAGGAATTAGAATATAAAATGCTATTTTTTGATTGTAGTCATAATAATAAATATCACGTTCCCAATTCCATTTAGGATTACAATATTTAACTACTATAACTATAGCTAAAATAATAGTCATTATTAAACAAAACGTTTTCATGTTTTATATATTTTCTGTTAAATTATCTATTTGATTTTTATATATATCAAGAATTGTTTTAGAATCATACATAACTTTTATAATTCTTTCTTGAATAGAATTATCATTGATTATATTATTTTTATTACTCTCTAACAGTAAAATTAGGCTGGATAATTCTCTACGTGTTTTGTTATATTCATTATATTCTAAACTATTTTCATATAAAGATTGTCTGTACTTAAAAATTATCTTATAACCATTATTTAGTTTGAAAACTTTTTTATGTATTTTATTTTTATATTTATATTCTTCATATTTTACTACTGTTTGTGTAATTACAAGAATAATAAACGCAATTAACATTATATAAAAGCACATCGTTTCCATATCCTAATAATTTTGTTTAGTTTCCCAATTTTCAAGCAATCCTTCTAACTTATATAAAGTAACCATATCTTCTTGTAATACTTCCCAAGTATTATTGAATTTGATTTGAATGACATCTAATGCATCATCAATATCATCATCAGATTTAATAATATCTTTAGGAGTACAACTTGCAAGTGCTAAAAGAGTTGCTTTGTTTCTTTCAATATCGTGTTTTAGATTATCAATTGCTTCTTCTACTTCATGTTTATAAGTATAAGAATGTCTTATTAAATCCACTTCTTGTGTATATAAAGTTCCCCAAGCCATAATTAAAATAATATTTGTTTTGTTGCATCTTCTAAATCTTTAAGTAAGTCTTCATCCATATCTATTGAAATAGTATTTGAATATAAATGAAGATATACTGAAATACAATCAATACGTCCATCACCATTTATATAAGGATCTGTAGTATATCCTACGTATTCTACAGGTGAAATGACA
>JAFTFU010000092.1 GCA_017458285.1 Clostridia bacterium
TCTATTTACCGTTTTTTTCCAATAGCAAACGGTGTCGAAACCTGATAACTTTTCGACATATTATTTCTTTTTATTTTTTACATTTTGCATCCCTTAAAACTTTAAATTAAACTGATAAAAACCATGTTTTTTTGAAAAAATATGTAAATTTTAAGACAAAAAAAGCCAACCACTATGGTGGACTTTTAAGATAAGGGGTAACTTATATTATATTTTTTTCTTTTGTCCCTTAATATTTTCTATTGTAATTTAAATTAATTTTTTCTCCTTTGTTCCTTAATAGGTACTAATGGAATGTAATTTTCACCATTAAATACATCTACTTCTACCGTATTAGTCAATAAGTCTGTATAACTATATGTACCATTTCTGCTGTCATCTTTATATTTAACAACAAAAATGTTTGAATAGGCTCTTTCTATTACTGCTTCTTTTTCAAATAATTTACTTCTACCTAATGAACCTTTTATTTTTATCTTTTGTCCAATTTTTTCATTAATATCTGTTTTTAGTGAAGCAATATCTGTTTTGTAAATCATTTTACCACCTACTTCTTTCTACGTTGTAAGTATATCATTTGTGGCAAATAAAGTCAAAGTTTGATTCAGCCTCCAAAATATTGTGTAATCAAGCATTACCAATAGTTTTCAGTCTTATTTTTGTATTCATTACTTTTTCATTACATTTTTATTACAATATTATTACAAAATAATACTTACGCAAAAAAATTACAGAATTGTTAAAATGTACTACTTGTATAGAAAGTTGAAAATTTTCACATGTAAACTATTCACTTTGAATAAAAAAAACTTGTAAAACAATTTATACTAATTATTTACAAGTTTTTTATTTATATAATTAAATTATAATTATTACTACAAAATCAAAGATTTTGCTAAAATTTTAATTTTCACACTTTTTTCCTTTTGCACCAATTCCGTCTATCCCTTTTTTTCCATCTCTTAATTTCATTTCAAATCCATCAACAGTTACTAATTTATTTCTGTCAGTAGTTGCAACTTCTTTTGCAACTATTAAAGGATCTAAAAAATCTATTAAAATTCTTGCAGGTGATGACGCAAAATTTGCTCCTGCAAGGATTAAGGCTTCAAAAAAACTTTGGCAAGCTCCAGCAAAAATAACTAAATCTCTTTTGTATTCTTCATCATACTTTCTTGCTTCCTTTACAGTTTCTATAAAATATTTTGAGTTTCTATAATTATATATATCACTGTATCCTGATTGTTTTTTTATCATTCCGTCATGTCCTGTAATTACTAAAATGTCTGGCTTGTAAACCTTAAGTAAATTATATACTACTTGGGGTTGTTTATTTTCAGGTACATTTTTTACTACGGCTTGTAAACCCATTTTTTTATAATATCTTGAAGATTTTTCAGCGTATCTTTTGTCTCCGTCGAGATGCAATATGCTTGCTTTAGCTTTGATACTTGTATTTATAATTCTATTTTCATTTAATAGTATTCCTACTTTATAGTTTTGTTTTGTTGATTGTGCTACATGTCTTTCTATTTTTTCATCTATGTTTTTTAATATTGTGTGTATAACTTTTCTATCTAGTTTTTCCAAATCATCAATTGGTGCATCTGCTTCTATTCTTTCTATTGCTCCATTGAGTATTACTATTTCTCCTCTCGATGTTCTTATAATCCTTTTTACTACAAATATAACATCCTTTCCGTGTGATTTTCTTGCTACTATGTCTCCCTCTTTTATTTTGCTCATTCTATCACCTCAATAAGTCAGGATATTATATTTTATGTGAATTGTTGTTTATTGTTACCAATTGCTTTTGTATCAGTAGCATATTTTTCACTTTACCTCAAAATTTATAAAGGCTTAGAATTTTATGCTGTTTTTAATTCTAATCTTAGTTTGTCTGCAATCATGGCAATAAATTCTGAGTTAGTTGGTTTACCTTTAGCTGCTGAAATTGTGTAGCCAAAAATATTTTGAACTGTTTCTTGCTCTCCACGTCCCCAAGCAACTTCGATTGCATGGCGTATTGCACGTTCAACACGAGAAGGTGTTGTATTAAATTTTTGAGCTATATCAGGATATAAGCTCTTAGTAATTTGATTTATTATATCTATATTGTTTACAACCATCATAATTGCTTCTCTTAAATATTGGTATCCTTTTATGTGTGCAGGTACTCCTACTTCATGAATTATGTTGGTTACTAAAGCTTCTAAGTTTTCATGTGTATTGTTATTATTTTTATCATTTAATTCTATGTATTGAAATTTTGGTGTTTCCTTTGATATAAAATTAGAATTTAAATTTTGAGTATTAGGTATGTTTGTATTTTTTAACTCACGAATCCTTTTTACTAATACTTCTATATCAAAAGGCTTAACTATATAATATTGTGCTCCTAGTCCTATTGCCTTTTGTGTGATTTTGTCTTGTCCTACTGCTGAAATCATTATGCAAATTGGCTTTTTCTCCATTTTTATTACGTTTATTTTTTCTAAAACTCCTATTCCGTCTAAGTGTGGCATAATTACATCTAATAATACTATATCTGGTGATAAATTTGATATCATATCTATTGCTTCTTCTCCGTCTTTTGCCTTTCCTACTACTTGCATATCTTCTTGTTTTTCTATGTATGTTGATAGAGTTGTTCTAAACTCAGCGTTATCATCTGCAATTAGTACTGTAATGTTTTCTTTCATTTTATCTCCTCCTATAAATATTTTAAATTTGTAATTTTTTTTACATTGCGTATTATAAACCCGCTATTTATTTTTGACAATGGACTTTCCTTATTTTTTTATAAAATAAATTTTTTTATATGCTTTTTTCTATATATTTTTCACATAACAAAAAAATATTATTTATATTTAGTTTTTTTGACATAATGTCATTTGTTAATTTAATTTTCGTTGTTTTTTCTAGTTCTAAAGTAATTGAAATATCTTGTAAATATTCAATATTTGTTATTTTTATTTCATTTTTTTTGCAATAATATTTAAACTTTTCAAGCTCACTATAAGATACTTCGACTTTAATTTCTTCGCCTTTACATTTTTTTATTTTAACTGCTTTTTCAATGCCATTTATCGTAACTTGTGAGTAACAGCTAACCAAACCACCTGTTCCGAGTAAAATTCCTCCAAAATATCTTGTTACAATTACTAATATATTACACAAATTGTTTTTTTGTAGAATTGAAAGCATTGGTGCTCCTGCTGTTCCGGAAGGTTCTCCGTCATCACTAGATTTTTCTATTATACTATCATTTTCAATAACTCTATATGCTATGCAGTTATGTTTTGCATCAAAATATTTTCTTTTTATTTCTTTGATTTTTTCTTCAACTTCTGTCGTATTTTCTACATAAAAAATATTTGCTATAAATTTAGACTTTTTTTCTGTTAGCTCTGCATAAACGTCTTCTTTTATAGTAAAAAATTCCTCCATTTGACCTTCCTTTCCGCATTTTGTACTCTTTCTACACGTTTTAGTGATTGTGCTAAAGTAATTTTTGTACATAATTTTAAGCATTAAAATCCTTTAAAACTCTTGCTATTTTGCCATTTTATTATTTCTAACTTTTGTGCAAAATAAATATTAATTAATTCCGGCTGTATATCCTGTAGAATATGCAATTTGTAAATTAAATCCACCTGTATATGCATCTACATCAATTATCTCCCCTGCAAAATATAATCCAGAAATAATTTTAGATTCCATAGTTTTAGGATTAATTTCTTTAATATTAATTCCTCCACTTGTTATTATAGCTTCTTCAACTGGTCTAAAACCTTTTATATCAAATTCCATATTTTTAAGAATATGCACTAGTTTTCTTCGTTCTTCGCGAGTTATTTCATTTACCTTTTTTTCTGGCTCAATTTCTGATTTTTCTATAACATATTCAATTAATTTTTGTGGTAATAATTTATCCAAACTATTTTTGAACTGTTTATTTTTTAATTTGCTAAAGTCTCTTAAAATTCTTTCATCTAACTTTTCTTCGCTTAATGCTGGTTTTAAATCAATATACAATTTTATTTTTCTTTGGCTAAATAATCTTTCAATATCTTTATATCTTACCATATGTGCTGAAGCACTTAAAATTATTGGACCAGAGACTCCAAAATGTGTAAAAAGCATTTCTCCAAAATCATCATAAATTTCTTTATTTTTTTCGTTATCTATTATACTTATTTTTACGTTTCTTAAGCTAAGCCCTTGTAATTCTTTTACTTCAGATTTATTGTAAGTTTCAAGTGGCACAAGAGATCCTTTTATCTCTTTTATTGTATGGCCTAAGTTTTCAGCCATTTTGTATCCGTCTCCTGTTGAACCTGTAAGCGGATAGCTTTTTCCTCCTGTTGCTAAAATTATTTTTTGTGCTTTCAAAGTTTCTTTATCAGTTTGTATACCTTTTACGTTCCCACTTTCCACTATTATTTTTTCAACTTTTGTATTTAATTTTATTTTTACATTTAATTCTTTTAATCTTTTAATAAAACAGTTTAATACATCTTGAGATTTGTCTGTTACAGGGAAAATTCTATTGCCTCTTTCTTCTTTTACTTTAAGTCCATTACTTTCTAAAAATTCTATAATTTGAGTATTAGTATAATTTTGAAAACAACTATATAAAAATTTTCCATTCCCAGGTGTGTTTTTTATAAATTCAGACATATCTAATGAGCTTGTTATATTGCATCTTCCTTTTCCTGTTATCAAAAGCTTTCTTCCTAATTGCTCCATTTTTTCTATAATTGTAACTTCGTCTCCTCTTTCAGCAGCAGCTATTGCAGCTGTCATTCCTGCAGGACCTCCACCAATTACTATTGTGTTCACTTTTTATTTTTCCCTTCTTTCTTTATTGGCATAAAAATTTTATCTATTGACAGAAAATTTTTCTTTATTATTGAAACTTACATAACTAAATAAATTATTAATAATTTACAATTTTTAATTTTTGTTTTTTATTTTATAATTCAAAATAAAATTCAACTCCATTTTTTTCATTTATAACACCATAATTTCCGCCATAATTATTCATAATTGCTTTAACTAAAGATAAACCGATTCCAGTTCCACCATCGTTTCTATTTCTTGAACTGTCTACTTTGTAAAATCTATTCCAAATTCGTTCTTGATCTTCTTCTGAAATTGCATCTCCTGTATTAAATACACTTACTCTAACCTTGTTATTTTGGGATATTATTTCATTTGTAATTTTTATATATTTTTCTCCATTTACTTCTTTTACATGTTTTATTGCATTTGTAATATAGTTTGTAAGTACTTGTTCTATATAAAAATCATCTGCAATTACATTTATTGATTCATCTTGAGCTAGCATTACTTCTACTTTTTTTTCTTCAAGCATTACTTGTGATTTTTTTATTATTTCTTTTTCCAATTCAACTATATCAAATGGCTTATTATTAAATTCTCTCATGTCATATTCAAGTTTCATTAATTCTAATAGTTGCTTAACTAGTTTGTCCATTTTATTTGTTTCATCTAAAATTACTTCAGCATAAAATTTTCTGCTTTGTTCATCAGAATTTACATTTTCAAGAAGTCCTTCGCTATATCCTTGTATCAAGGCTATTGGCGTTTTTAACTCGTGTGATACATCAGATATAAAACTATTTTTCATTTCATTTAATTTTGATTTTTCTTCAACATCTTTTTCAAGTTCTCTATTAGTTGCTCTTAGCTGTTTTATTGTTACCTCTAGTTTTTCTGACATTCTATTTATGCTTTTTCCCAAATTATCAATTTCATCATCTTGATTTGTTCCTTTATACTTTTGGGAAAAATCAAGATTTGCCATTTTTTTGGCAATATTATTTAATTCTAATATAGGTTTAGTAAATTTTTGAGATATGAATAATACTATTATTCCTCCAATTATAATTACAAAAAATGCTATTAAATATAGAAAACTATTAAATATTTTTATGCTTTCTTTTATTGGAGTTATTGGAATTCTAATATATAATAGATATCCATTATCTAACTTAGATAGTAGTGTTATGTAATTTATACTAGTCTGACTGTCTTGCATAATTTTTATTTGGTATTTATCATTTTGTTCAATTACATGAGTATTTCTCTCTCTAGCATTTTGTTCATACATCGACCTATATTCTCTTAGTAATCCTGCATAGTCTTTACTTGATGAATAAATTGTTGTTTTCTCTTCTTCATCAGATTTTATTAATATATCAAAATTGTTGTTTATCGAAATTTTTTCTAGTTCTTCTCTAAAATTTTCATCATCGTCATTATTATTGTAATAGCTATTTATTTGTCTATATACTATTTTTAAATTATTACTTCTACTGTTTAAGTAATATGTTTCTAGTATAAAATTATTTACAATAATTATAAATACCACAATTATTAAAACTACTACACAAAGTGATAAAAACAGTCTATTTCTTACTGAATTCATTTTTTTCATTATTTTTCATCTTCCTTATTTAAGCTTTTTTCTACCTTGACGCAGATTAACTTTGAAAATTATTATTTATTTATTTGTTTGTCTTACTTTATTTCAAATTTATACCCAATTCCTCTTATTGTTTTTATGTATTTTCCCTTTTTTCCTAATTTATGTCTTATTTTCTTTATATGACTATCAATTGTTCTTGAGTCTCCATAGTAATCAAAATTCCATACATTGTTTAATATTTTTTCTCTTGAAAGGGCTATATTTTCATTGTCTAATAAGAATTTTAATAATTCATATTCACGAAGACTTAGCTCAATTTCTTTTCCGTCTACTTTTACAGTTCTTCCTTCTTCGTCTATTAATATTCCTCCATAGTCTTTTTCTTGTTTTTCTGCCCCTCTTACTCTTTTTAATATTGCTTCTACTCTTGCAACTAATATTTTAGGACTAAATGGCTTTGTTATGTACTCATCAACACCTAATTCAAATCCAAATAATTCGTCTTGTTCTTCTGCTCTTGCTGTTAGCATTATTACTGGTATTTTTGATGTTTCTCTTATTTTTCTTAAAACTGACCATCCATCACGTTTTGGCATCATTACATCTAATATTACTAAATCTATTTTGCTTTCTTCTTCAAAGATTTCAAGTGCTTGCAATCCGTCTTCTGCTTCTATTATTTTATATCCTTTTTGCATTAAAAAATCTTTGATTAGTTTTCTCATTCTTGCTTCATCATCAGCAATTAAAATTGTTGTTTCCATTTCACACCTCTTTTTTGTCATAAACTACATGTATTTTATTTTTCCAAATTTACTAAGAAAGACTAAATAGCACTAATCTATTCAGTCTTCTTACAGTTTTTTGCAAAATTTTATGTCATGTAATCTTTTAATTTTCTACTTCTACTTGGATGTCTTAATTTTCTAAGTGCTTTTGCTTCAATTTGACGAATTCTTTCTCTTGTTACATCAAATTCTTTTCCTACTTCTTCTAGTGTCCTTGCTTTTCCATCTTCTAACCCAAATCTTAATTTTAATACTTTTTCTTCTCTTGGAGTTAGAGTTTTCATTATTTCTTCTAGTTGCTCTCTTAATAACATGAATGATGCAGCATCTTGTGGTGCTGGAGAATCGTCATCTTGTATGAAGTCTCCTAAGTGACTGTCTTCCTCTTCTCCTATTGGTGTTTCAAGAGATACTGGGTCTTGTGCGATTTTTTGTATTTCTTCAACTTTTTCAACTGGAATTTCCATTTCTTTTGCAATTTCTTCTGGGGTTGGTTCTCTTCCTAATTGTTGTAACAAGTGTCTTGATGTTCTTATTAATTTATTTATTGTTTCTACCATGTGTACAGGTATTCTGATTGTTCTTGCTTGGTCTGCAATTGCTCTTGTTATGGCTTGTCTTATCCACCATGTTGCATAAGTACTGAACTTAAACCCTTTTGTGTAATCAAATTTTTCTACTGCCTTTATTAATCCCATGTTTCCTTCTTGAATTAAGTCTAAGAATAACATTCCTCTTCCTACATATTTTTTAGCAATACTTACTACTAATCTTAAATTTGATTCTGCTAACTTTTGTCTTGCTTCTTCATCATCTTCTAGGATTCTTTTTGCTAATTCAAGTTCTTCGTCATATGTTAAAAGTGGTATTCTTCCTATTTCCCTTAAATACATTCTTACAGGGTCATCTATGCTTATTCCTTCAAATGATACTTCTGTAAAATCTTCAATTTTTAGGTCTTCAACTTCTTTTAAATCGTCAATGTCAGGTTCGTCTTCAAAATCGTCTTTTATTGTATCTACTATTCCCATTTTTTCGAATGCGTCAAATACGTTTTCTATTTGTTCAGGATTTGTTCCTTCTAATTCATTTGCTAATTCTTCATATGTTATTTTTCCTTGATCTTTTGCTCTTTTTATTATTTTGTTTACTTTTTCTTCAATTTCTTTTTGTTTGTTTTTATTTTCTTCATTTTCATTTACTTTTGCCATTTTTTTCATTCCTTCCTAAAGGTTTTACCTTACATTTTGGCTAATTTTATTATAATGTCACTTAATTCTTTTTCTAATTCTTTTTTCTTTTCATTTTCTATTGGTTGTCCTAATAATTTTAGTATCTCTATTTTTCTTGAATTTAGTCTTTCTTTTTCATATTTTATGATTACATCTTGTATTGCTTTTTCTGTATCTTCTATTCCAAAGTCATATGCCATTATAGCAGTTATTTGATTTTGTAATTTTTCTTCTAATGTGTCTATTATTGCTGTGATATTAAAATTTTGTTTTTCAAATTCTTTATATAGTATTTCTACTATTTGTTTATTTGGTTTGTACTTGAAATCTTCTGGTTTTATTTGTTCTTTTATTGTGTTATAACTATTACTCTCTGGCTCTAATAATAATGCTATTACTGTGTTTTCAAGTTTTTTTCTTTCTTCTGTTACGTTTTCTTCTGTTTCAGTGCTTATTTGGTTTATTTGCACTTTTGGCTTATTTACTTGTTTTGGCATACTTTCTTTTTTATACGCAATTTTGTTTACTTCTGCAAATAGGGCTTCTTGAGAAATATTATATTCTTTTGCTATTTTTGATATATATATTTCTTTTTCTATGTTGTTGTCAACTTTTGATATTAGTTTTGCAATTTCGTTTAAAAATTTTATTTTGTCACTTGCATTTTCTATGTTTAGTGTTTGTTTTAGATTTTTTACTTTATATTCTAATATAGATATTGCATTTTCCATTAGCTTACTGAATCTTGCAGTTCCATATTTTATTATGTATTCGTCTGGATCTTTTGCACCTTCCATTTGTAATACCCTCATATCGCAACCCATGTTTTGCAATATTTCCATTGACCTTACTACTGCATTTTGTCCTGCTCCGTCAGCATCAAATCCTAATATTACTTGTTCTGTGTTTTTTCTAAGTAGCCACCCTTGTTGCTCTGTTAGCGCCGTTCCTAATGCTCCTACTACATTTGTTATTCCTCTTTGATGTAATGATATTACATCCATGTATCCTTCAACTATTAGTAGTTTTTTTGTGTCTCCTTTTTTTGCTACATTTAATCCAAATAAGTGTCTTCCTTTTGTATAAACTATATTTTCTGGCGAATTTATATACTTTGGTTGTTTATCGTCTTTTACAAGTATTCTTCCTCCGAAAGCTATTACTCGTCCTCTTGCATCACATATTGGTATTATTAGTCTTTCTCTATAGAAGTCGTAATATGTGCCTTTTTCACTTTTTCTGACTAGATTTGACTCTAATATTTCTTTTTCTTGAAAGCCTTGTTTTTTTAATTCTTGATATAATTCATCAAATTTTCCTGAAAATCCTAGCTTATAGTTTACTAATGCTTCATTGTTTAGTTTTCTTTGTTTTATGTATTCTTGTGCTATTTTTGATGTTGGCTTATATAAATTTTTGTGATAGAATTCTGCTGCAATTTCATTTATTTTATAAACTTTTGCTTTTAATTCTTCTCTTTCGCTTTCTTGTTTGTTTTCTGTTTTGGGTAATTGTATGTTTGCTTTTTCTGCTAATTGTTCTACCGCTTCTTTAAAGTTTATTCCTTCTATTTTCATTAAAAATGAAATTACATTTCCTCCTGCCCCACATCCAAAGCAATGAAATATTTGCCTGTCTGGTGATACCGAAAATGATGGTGATTTTTCATTGTGAAATGGACATAGTCCAAAATAATTTCTTCCTTTTCTTTTTAATGCTACATATTGTGAAATTATATTTACTATATCATTGCTTTGTCTTACGTTTTCTAATATTTCATCACTATATAGTATCATTTTTAACTCACTTTCTTTTTAATATACATAATTATATTATTCGACGGATTTTACGTAAATCCCCCCTTTTTTTATAAATTTACTAATATAACTTATTTTTTTATTTAAAATTTTATTGTTTTTTTACTTTTTTGTAGCATTTTTAGGCAAAATTTAAACTGATAAAAATGTTTTTATCAGTTTAAATGTTTAACCAGTTATTTGCAGATACTATAAAGTTCTTTGCTTAAATCTCTGTAAAAATCTATTGCACCTTTATATGTGTTTATATCCTCTAAATCAACATTTACCATTTTTAATAATTCAACTGCTTTTTTTGTACAACCTTGTTTTAGCATTTCTATATATTTTTCTACATATCCTTCTTTTTTATTTAAAATATTTGTTGCAATTATTATTGCAGCTGATACACCTGTTGCATATTTATACACATAAAATGGAGAATAAAAATGTGGAATTCTTGCCCATTCATACTTGATTTGTTCATCTATTACGCAGTGCTCGCCAAAATATTTTTTGTTTAAATCATAGTATAAATTAGATAAATCTTCTGCTGAAAGCATTTCGTCTTCTTCGATTTTTTGATGTACTTCTTTTTCAAATTCTGCAAACATTGCTTGCCTAAATAAAGTTGCTCTAATCATTTCTAAAAGTTCATATATTATTTCTGCTTTCTTTGTTTTGTCTTTTTCATTTTCAATTTGATGTTTTGCAAGAATTATTTCATTTGTGGTTGACGCAATTTCAGCAATCATGATTGTGTAATTTGCATCTATTACATTTTGTGTTTTATTTGAATAATATGAATGCATGCTATGGCCTAATTCATGGGCAATTGTGCTTATATCACGTCTGTCTCCAACAAAATTATCTAGCACATATGGATGAACTCCATAAACTCCCATACTGTACGCTCCGCCTCGTTTGTTCTCTTTTGGATATACGTCTATCCATCTGTTTTCAAAAGCTTCTTTTAATTTATTTGTATATTCTTCTCCTAACACCTCTAAAGCATCCAAAACTTCTTTTTTTGCTTCTTCAAATGTAACTTTCGCCTCTTGCGCTTCGATTGGATTTACATATAAATCGTATATATGCATCTCATCCTTTTTTAGCAATTCTTTTTTTATTTTGATAAATTCGTGATTTGCTTGCATTTCTTGATTAACAGCTTCAATTAATGCATTATATACTTTTAAGTTTGAATCATCATGCTCTACTGCTTTTTCTAATGATGATTTATATTTGCGTAGTTTTGCCGTGATTGTATCTTGTTTTACTCTTGTTATATATAACTCTCCTATTGTATTTAAAAATTCTTTATATTTTTTGTACATTAAATTAAATGCTTGCTTTCTTATGTTTTCATTCTTACTTTTTAAAAATACTGTATAATTGCTGTCTGTCATTTCTGTTTCATTTCCATTTTCGTCAATTATATTTCCAAATTTGAATTCAGTATTTGTTAATATATCAAATGCATTTTCTGTTGCAGAAAATACTTCTGAATATGAAGCTAAAATATTTTCTTCTTCTTTACTTAAAATATGTTCTTTTTCTTTTATAATTTCTCTTAATTCTCTTTCATATCTTTTAATCTGTTCATTTTCTTCTATATATTTAAGTAGTTTTTCAGTATCAATGTCTGTTATTTCAGGTGTTATAAATGAAACCGTTTTGCTAAACTCTGTTCCTATTGCTTCGCATCTTTTATATAATTTGATATTTTCGCTGTCTGCCATGTTTAAATGAAATTTTAACATTCCATATGCATATATTTTTTCATATTTTTCTACTGCTTTTTCATATAAATTATAGCAATTATATATGTTTTGTGAACTTTCTCTTAATATTCCTTGATATTGTTTTAATTTTTCTAAGTTTTCTTTTAATTGCTTTACTTCTTGCTCATATTCCTCTTCTTTTTTGAATATGTCTTTTAAATTCCATTGTTCTTTCTCTTCCATTTTTATTTGTTAGCTTTAAGCTAAA
>JAFTFU010000093.1 GCA_017458285.1 Clostridia bacterium
AATGAACATTATATAAATATATTTTGGGAATAATGACAGTAAATATTCAAGGATTAAAGAAAGATATTTCTAATATTTCAAAAGTATCTTGGACAAATTTCAAAGGTGCTTATGATAAACCTATGTATAGGTTAAATATGTGGAATAAATATAATGACTGTACAACATTATGGTTTGACAGTTATTGGAGATCTAAATATTATTATTACTTAATTAAATTTTTAAAAGTATGGAATACGATAATGTAAATCACCCTCAGCATTATACTCATGGTAGTATAGAATGCATAGACGCTATGGAAGCGGCTTATGACAAAGAAACAGTTATGAATTTTTGTAAGTGCAACGCTTTCAAATATTTATTTAGAATGAATTGGAAAAATAATCCTAAAGAGGATGTCCAAAAAGCAATTTGGTATTTAAATAAATACGTAGAAATGTACGATAAATAAAAAATTTATTGTACTTTTGTAACATAATTAATAAACTTAACAAAATGGAAAATATTAAAGATTTACTAATGGATTGTTGCTGTGGAACAACATCTAAAGAATGTACTTGCAATTCTGATAAAAATTGCAATAAAGAAGAACTGATAAAAGCTATTGAAGAGCATGTAAATACATCTAAAGCAATTAGAGAATGTGCTTGGGGATATGTTCAAACACTGCCTTTGGAAGGCGTAGATATGGATATTTTACACAAATTTATAATGACTTCTAAATTTGATGATTTCAATGCTTTCATAAGAATGCTTCCTAAATATAAAGCAGTTAAAGATTTACAAAAAGGCGAAATGTTTGTAAATCCTGATGGTGGAGAAAAACTTCAAGCATGGTCATTGAAAGAACATGAAGATGGTACTTGTACTGTAAAGGCTTTACATTATGATAATGAATTGAGTAAATATTTATTTGATTCTGATAGAATGGTTATTATAGCAGAATAATCTTTTTCTTTCATAATTTCATTTGTTTTTGATTTAATTAAACTAAATTTTACATTTTCCACCAGTTAAAGATTTTTTTTCAAAAATTTTTTTTATCTTTAGCTGGTGGTTTTTACACAATAATAAGATGGAAAAACACAGAAGTAAGTTTGAAGATAGTATAGCAAAATTATATCCGAATCTTGTATATGAATGTATAAAATTAAATTATACAGTCCCTTCTACAAAGCATTTATATATTCCAGATTTTAAATTAGTTACTGAATCTAATAAAGTAATTTGGATAGAAGCAAAAGGATTATTTAAAGCTGCAGATAGGAAAAAAATGCTTTTAGTGAAAGAACAGTATCCAGATTTAGACATAAGATTTGTATTCCAAAATCCTAATGTAAAAATTAGTAAAACTTCTCAAACTACTGCTGCAGAATGGTGTATAAAACACGGGTTTAAGTATGGCAATATAAAGACTATTGAAAAATGGCTAATGGAATAAAAGATATAAATAAAATAATAGAGTTGCGAAATAATGAACAACTAAAAAAATATTACATTGAAGATGTCTTGTATATAAATTTCGTACAGTCTTTAACTGATTCTATATATGAATTATATCATAATTTAAATAAACATATAGAAGATAATTATGGAATGTATGCAAAAGATAATAAACAAAAGCGTTATTATAAAAAACTAAAAGAGCATATCTATGGAATAAACAAATATTTTTCTTTAATATCTTCACGTATAGTTACACCTAATGTAAAATCTGGAGAGAATAATAGCAAAGAAGCAATAGGCAATTTACTATTAAGCATTTCAGATTTTAATGTTAATTATATAAAATTATTTATTACTGCACTTATAGAATCTAATAGTGCTGCATTTTTTCAGCCAAATTCTGAAACTGAAAAATTAGATAAATTGTGGGATGTTTTACGAGAATTATCTAAAGATTCACGTGTAATAAATATTGAAAAATTAGAAAAACCAAGTATTAACGAAGTTATAGATAGCTCTATAACATATATGAAAACAATTGATGGAACTATTGAATCAAGCAGTGAAGTTGTATAAACAACCAAACTTTCAATTAAATGGTATATTCAAAGCAGTTGAATATGCTGGTAGATGTTGTTATAACAGTTATGATAAAATAACAGATAGTAGTTATTTGCATTTCATTAAAATGCTTAGAAAATCTAAACATTATTCGCCTTTTGCTTTTGGCACAGTGCATTTAAAAATACATTTCAACAAATTACCTGATGCAATGGAATTTAAAAATGAAGCAACTCATAAAATGGTACATAATGCTTCTATTGATGAATTCTTTTGTATCGCAGGTTGGTCTGATGTATTTAGTATAGAAGACAATTGGTACATTACAACCAATGCAAGAATTATGGAAGAGTGGATTGTATATTTAGGAAAAGAAAAGTTTAGTCTTTGGGATCTTTTATCTGAATGTATTACTGATGAAGAGCAAGATAAGTTTGAAGATAGACCTTTTGTCAAATGTACAACCTCTATAGCAATGACTAGAGAACTCAATCGTCATTCTACTTCATTAGCCATATGTGAAAAAAGTACTAGATATGTTAAAGTAGAAGAAGTAATTAAACCTTATTGGTATGATAATACTGAAAAATGTAATAAAGTTGTTTTTGACAGAGCAATGGAAAACGCTATAAATGATTACAATCTTTTATTAACATTTGATATGCAAAAGCAACAAGCAAGAGATGTTTTACCACTAGCTACAAGTACAGATGTGTGTTATTGTGGTTTAATGTCAGATTGGAATTGGGTAGTAAAGCAACGTTCTGCAAATAATGTACATCCTCAAATGAAAGAGTTAATAAATCTTATTAAAGATGTTATTTATTTTGAATAATAAAAACTTCTTATATAAATAAGAAAGGGAGAAGTTACTTAACTCATTTAAATTCAAACTTTTAGTTCAAAAAATCTTTACTTATATGTAATATATCTTTACTTATAAGTAAAAACATATAGCTTATAAGTAAAGATTTTAATTTTTATTATCACATTTTTACAAATTTGTAAACAATCTTTACTAAATTATTCAACGGTACTTTCGACTGAACAGTATTACTGCCAAAATTAGTAAAATTGTTTATAAAAATGAAAATTTTATTTGCCATACTGAAAAAATATTGTAATTTTGCAAAAATAAAAAGAACTATTTAATATGAAAAAGCAAATTTACACAAAAATCAACAGGAAAAATTACTCTGTTATAGATAATACTACAGGAGAGATAGTGTCTGGAATAACCACAATACATACTAGTTGTATAGACGAATTTATAATGTTTTTCTTTAGAAGTATTCCTAGTTTAATGCAATTAGATGGCAATACTTTAAAAGTCCTATTGTGGTGTTGGAAATATTCTAGTATTTCTCCATGTAATAAATCTAATGTGTTCTATAATAATGTAATTTTTAGAAATGCTTTATGTGAAGCATCAAACGATACATTAACACACAGTATTATAAATAAAGCTATTTGTACTTGTAATAAACTAGGTATTATCGTTAAAAAAACAAAAGGATATTATGAATTAAATCCTGATTATTTTTATAAAGGATTGTTAACAGACAGAGCTAAATTATTATTACAAGTACAATATGAACCAACTGAAAACAAAAACTTTGATAATGAAAAAAAAGAAAATTAAACTCGTGTCATTTTTTATAATTTTATGTATTTTGTTCTGTAGTTGTACTTCTACTAAAAGAAGTACTTCTACAGTAACAGTTTATGATACAGTTATAAGAGATAACTATATAGAAAAACTGAAATACGATAGTATCTATTTACACGATAGTATCTATACAATAATTAAAGGTGATAGTGTATTCATATATAAAGATAGATATAAATACAAATATCTATATATGTATGATACTATCAATAAAAGTGATACTGTGTATTTAAATAAGATAGAATATAAAGAAGTAATTAAAGAAAAACCAAAATACAAATATGCAATACTTAATATCTTATTATTAGTAATAATAGGTACTTATATTATTGCATCTTGGTATTATAAAAAACGTTTTAAATGCAAATAAGAGTACTACACAAAGAAGAGCCTAAACTATCGTTTAATAAAATAACATTTCAACAATGGTTAGATATGTTAGGTGATGAAAATTCCGAACTGTTTAAATTATTGTATCCAAGCCATAACTTAATGGCAATAGAAATAAGTATTTTAGCAGTTCAGATAGAATGGAAAGAAGAAGGTGAATTATATTGGAGTAGAAATAATTTCCACGATTTTAATTTATTTTTAAGTATTAAAACAGCAGCATCAAAAGTATGGAAAACAGAGAAATAGTAATAGTAGAATGGCTAGATAGTGTAACATCTACACATAATTGGGTTTTAGAAAAGGATTTAGAGTTTGAAGATACAGAACCTGTAAAGATTATAACATTGGGAATAGTTGTTAAAATTTCTGAAAAGTATATTGTAGTAGCCCAAAATTATGGCTATAGTCCTAACCAATTCTGCAATACAATAACAATACCTAAAGGTTGTATAACAAAAATAGATAAATTAGATTGTAAAAATATATGACATTAAATAAGGAAGAAATGAAAGTACTTGTAGAAACTACAAGACAAGCAATGATTGATTTTATTTTCAATCATATTCAAACAAATACTATCTATAATGATAGTATAAAAGTAGATTGGTTTTATTGTCCAACTAAAGATTATGATACGCAAGAAATTGATTATTGTAAGCATATTGTAGAATTATATACAGATGAAATATTCACACATGTAAAATATGCAGATAGTACACAATCTTTAGTTGAAAATCTCACTACTAATGAAATTATATTTATAACATATTGTATTAT